>JBKJYP010000232.1:0-8108 GCA_046715695.1 Actinomycetota bacterium
CCCGGGGGGGGGGGGGGGGCGCGGGCGGGGGGGGGGGGGGGTGGGGGGGGGTCGGGGGGGGCGGGGCACCGGCGGTGCATCCCGGGAAACGCAAGCTGGCGATCCTGGTTCTCCAGCCGTCCGCGCTCGTGCTCGGGTAGTACTCCTGCACATACAAGAAGGTGCAGTCGTCGGTGGGATCGACGGTCATCGAGCTGTAGTCCCCCCACCGGCTGTTCCCGGTCTGCGAGCCTCCGCCTTCGATGATGCTCTGCTCCGTCGCGAGCGACCCAAGTGCGTCCCCCGGGCCCCGACCCGTGAATCGGATAGATGGGAACAGGCTGGAGCTCGCAACCGAGTAGCCCATGGCTATGTTGCCCGATGCGTCCATGGCCATACTCGACATCCAACGGTTGTGCGAGTCGGGGGAGAAGGTGCCCTGTTGGAAGATCCTCGGGGAGCTGCCCGGGCTGCGGATCTCGTACCACCTGATGCCGGCACGGTCGCTCCCATTGACGTCGACGACATGGTTCAGAACGATGCTCTCGTGGTCTCCGAAGTTCCGATAAGCGAGCCTGTACATGATGACCCCGTCACCGATCGCATCTAGCCGTTGAGTTGTCCCCGGCTGAGGCAGGCAGTCGAAGTTGCTCGAGCACATGTTCTGGTCGAAGGAGGCTGTGGGCATCGTGCCTCCGGAGGTCAGCGTCGAGTTGCCCGGGTTAGCGAAATCGACTTTGAACTTGAATATCTCAAGTCGATCGGATGGGAAACCGACGCCATCGTCTTCCACGGCGACTAGATAGTTGGGCGAACCTGCCGGCGGGGGGTTCGTCCCGTCGACATCGGACGGGAGCACGCCGAGCAGCTGCGGATTCGTAAAGCCGATCGGCCCCGGCGTCGCCGAGCCCGCGAGCATCTTGGCCCGATCGAAGGCGAAGACACCTTGCCCCGCGTATTGTCCGGTCCCCTGTGTGAAGAAGTGGACCGTCATGTAATACGCATCCGGCCACACACCGAACTTCGGGAAGTCGGGGAACAGCGTGTCGGATATCCGGAAGGAGTAGAGATCGAATCCCCCCAGGGCGTCGGACGAACGGGAGATCGCGATGCACTGGAAGAACGGACCCGCGGGCTGTCCCCCCGATTCCGCGAAAGCGAACTCAGAGATCAACCAACGACCCGCTAGCGAGTCGTACTGAACGATCGGATCACCTTGCCCGAGGTCCGTGCACGGCGACCCCAAGGGACCCCAAAGCGCGCTCATGGCGCTCGGCCCCGCCAGTACATCGCCAGACTTGGAGAACACGGCGAACGCACCGTTGACCGCCTCCACGTACTGCGTCGGGCCGACATCCCCAACAGGGTCGGGTGGGAGGAAACGGGTGGTGGCGATCCCTTCGAACGAGATCGAACCTTCCGGAGCGCGTTGCGCCGGTGAGCCGGACGCGAGGAGCGGGTCTCTGCCCCCCGCCTCGTTGAGCTTGATGTAGGTCGAGGGAGCCTCGGTGATGGACCGGCGTACCGGGGCCAGCTCTGGGAGCTCTAACCTCAGATCCCCCAACGATGGCAGTACCGCGTGATCCAGCACGGCGGTGTCGAGTCGAACGAGATCGAGTGGCTCCGGGCCTACGTTCGCCTTGGTGACGGCAGGTTGGAGCAGCGCGCCGATCAGCAGCGCCACGATGATCGAGATGGCAGATCGCTTCACTGATCCCGCTCCCTATCGTCTGGAAGCGTCGAGCCTAGACGAGCGTTGCACCCGCCTTGACCACCGTATTGCCTTCCGGGGACCGGTCGAGGATGACTTTGTCTTCGATCCTCTCGGCCAGGGCAGGGACGTGCGAAACGATCGCGATGAGGCGATCATCCGTGACGATCCGTTCGATCCCGTCCAGGGCGACATCGAGAGCTTCGGGATCCAGGGAGCCGAAGCCTTCGTCGAGGAAGAAGCACTGGAGCCGGCCACCCTCACGGCTGACGGCCTCCGCGAGCCCGAGGGAGAGAGCCAGAGATGCGAGGAATGTCTCGCCACCGGAGAGCGAAGCGACCCCACGCTCCTTGTCGCCGTCGTAGGTATCGACGACGTTGAAGTCTCCCGACGCGTCGAACCTGTATCGATCGGTTAACTCGAGGAGCTTGACCGATCCGAGCTCGCACAGGAGCTGCCTCTTGCCCTCGAGCACGAACCTCACGAAGCGATCGTTACGAAGGTCTTCCTTCAATCCAGCGTAAACATCTCGCTCTCTACGGAAACCCTCGGCCTTCGCAGCGAGCGTGTCGGCTGCTGCGATCTTCTCTTTCAGATGTGACGCTGCTGCTTGTGTGTCGGCCGCTTTGCGCGTGGCCGTCTGCCATTGCTCATCGAGCTGAGCCACCGGGAAACCGATCTCTGCCTCTAGTGCCGCGGCTTCATCGAGGACGGACTGTGCGAGCGCGGTCGCGTCGTTCTCCGTTTCGCGTTCCGTCTTGAGCGCGAGCTCAAGAGCAGCCGCAAGCGACGCGCGGAAGGCTCCGAGGGCAGCGGATGAATCGATGTCGGCCGGACGCTCGACGCGCAGGGTCCCCCCGGCATGCACGAGCTGATCGCGCACGGACCGTCGCCGGTCTTCGAGCGCCCGCATCTGGGTCTCTAGCTCCTTCAGCGCGGCGGCCGAAGCGTCTCGGTCCTTACGGCGCTCATCCAGTGTCGTCAGGGCGGTCTGAAGCTTCGACTCGCGCTCGTCCAGCTCTTTGCCGAGGTCGGCCACCTCACCGAGTCGTTTCCGCAGCTCAGTCTCGGTCTTTCCGTACGTGACGTTGAAACCGTACAGGTCCTTGCCGGCTCGCTCGACGGTCGCCGCAGCGGAACTCTGCGCAACGGCTGCCAGAGAAACGGCGGAGCGTGCTGCTTCGAGAGCTTCCTCGGCTTTGCCCCACGCTGCCTCCAACTTCTCGAGGGCGGGGACTTTGACCGCCTTCGGGAGGACAGCGACGGCTTGCTCGCAGACCGGGCAAGGCTCCCCCGGTTCGAGGGCGCCGCGCAAACCATGGGCCGCATGCTTGTCTTGGGCCTCGCGCAGGGCTTCCTGAGCCGCGGTGAGGGTCTCTCGGGCCCTCCCCTCGTTCGCATTGGCTTTCTCGACCTGCGAAGCAGCCGCCTCTTGCGCCGCACTGAGACTCTCAATCTCCTCGCGCAGACGAGTGATGTCACCTTCGAGCTCGACCCGTTTGGCTTCGAGTGCCCTGAGGCTCGCGAGCTCACCCTCGGAACCGTTCTCCGCGATGACCTTAGCCGCCAGCGCCTCGGCCTCGAGCACAGCCTCGGCCACGCTCTCGAGGTTCTTCTGGGCATCGTCGTGGGGCTCAGCGATCTCCCGCTCTGAAACGACCAGCTCGTCGAGGGCGGCCTCCTCCGGCAACGAGAGCATCTCTATATGGGTGATCCGCTCGTGCGCTTTGACAAGGCTCGCTTGGGCCGCAGCGGACCGTTCGTTCAAGGCGGCCGCCTTTGGTCGCAGGCCGGCCAGATAGGTCGCGCGCTCTTCCGATGAGTGCGCCTCATCCTCCAGCTCCTCGAGCCGAGCGTTCGCGTCATCCGGCAACTCGGCGAGGGCATTGGCTAGGCCCTTGAGCTCGATGTCCAGTTCGGTGACGCGCGCCTTGGCGATCTCCTTCATGTCGTCCAGCTTGTCGAAGCGGAACAGCCCTTTGAGCAGATTGTCGCGATGACTCGGTTCCGATTCGAGGAAGCGTGCGAACTGGCCCTGGGGAAGGATCACCGAGCTACAGAATGCCTTGAAGTCCAACCCGACGAGCTCCTCGATGCGCTGGTCCACGTCGCGCTTGCCCATGACCTTCTCGCCCGCGTCGTCCGTGAGCACGACCTGTCCCTGGCCCTTGTTACGGATCGAACGCTCGACCGTGAACTCGCGGCCGTCGGCCTCGAACCGGAACTCGATCTCGGCCGCCTCTGCCCTCGATGAGATCAAGGTCTTGATCTCGTGCCCGACTTTCGGCGTCTTGCCGTAGAGCGCGAAGCAGATGCCGTCGAGGATCGATGACTTGCCCGAGCCGATCGGACCGACGATAGCGATCAGCCGGCGGCCTTCGAAGTCGATCTCGGTTCGATGCAGGTGAGACCTGAAGCCTTGGATCGCGATCGAGAGCGGCTTCATCCTCCGGCCGCCTCGAGCACACCCGCGAATGCCTTAGCGAGCTCGGCCGGGGGCTCGATCCCTTTGTCCTCTACGTGGTACTCCGAGTAGAGCTCGCTGAGGTCCTTGCCCTCGCGCGTCGAGCCCGGAGTGAACCCTTGGCGCTCGAACTCGGCGCGCACCTGGAGTGCATGAGGCAGGAACTCTCGCACCTGCTCGGCAAGCCTCGGATCTGGGCCATCGGTCATCACCGTCACGTGGAGCCAGTCGTCGCCGAAGGAGCCGGCGTCTTTCTGGAGCTCCTCGAGCGTTCCTCGCACCTTACGGAGACCCCGGCCCGCGGTGATCGGGACGACCTCTATCTGCGCGGGGCGGGGGCCCGGCTCGACCTCGACGATGAAGACCGATTTCGCCAGCCCGGCCTCACCGAAGTCCAGTTGCAGCAGACTCCCCGCGAAACGAGAGGGCACTGTGGATCCGGGTGCGGCCTGCGCGGCATGGATGTGCCCAAGGGCCGCGTATCTGATCGAGGCAGGGATCGCCTCCGCTGTTGCTGCGTAGGCGTCGCCAACATGGAGCTGGCGCTCGGTACCCGACGGCATCGCGCCGTGCACCATGAAATGACCCATCAGGAGATCGACCGCTTTGGCGTCAGGGGTCGCAAGGAGATGGTCGGCGTAATAGGCAGTGACGGCTCGGAGCTTGTCGGCGTACGACTTGAAGCCGGCATCTGGACCTTTGAAGATCTCGATGACCTTCGCCTCGTGGATGAACGGCATACAGACGATCCGCGCCGAGGTCGCTCCATCTCGCGCCGGCATCGTAACGACACCGCCCTCGGTCGGTTCGAGGATCTTGTGCACGAGGTGGATCCCGAAGCCGGAGAGCAGGGGGGCGAGGACCTCGAACAACTCGGCGCTGTCGTGGTTGCCGGGGATCGCGACGACCTGGGCACCCGTTCTCGCAAGCCTTACTAGCGTTTCGAGAACAAGCTTCATCGTCTCAAGGGGTGGACCGGCTCGATCGAACAGATCGCCCGCGACCATTACGAGATCGACTTGGCGATCGGTGGCGATCGCAACGAGCTCATCGAGCACCGCTTCGACCTCGGTGGTGCGGTCCTCACGTCCGAGCTTCTTGCCGACATGCCAGTCGGCCGTGTGGAGGAACCTCAAGCGGTCAGAGTCCCTTCAATGGGTTCTCGGTGACCGCTACCTCTTCGGGCCGCGTGGCCCACGGCGGGTACGGGAACTGCAAGACGGTGGGGGCCGGTATGGGCGGCTGTGAGAGCACCATCGTCCCGGGTTTCAGGATCCGCGCCCGGGCCCGGGTGGAAGGGAGCATCCATCCGTATTCGGCACGTTCAGCTTCGGCGCTGTCGAGACGGCCAGTGACACGCAACGACGCGTTGGCAAGCACGTCCGGATCGACGCGCGACGCCGTCTGCTGGGCACCGATGAGCAGGATGCCCAGTGAACGACCGCGCTGAGCGATGTCGACGAGCGTGTCCTTGATGGGCGACCAGCCCTCTCTCGGCGCGTACTTATTGAGCTCATCGAGCAGGATCACAGACAGAGGGAAGCGACCTTTGCCCTCCTTCTCTCTGTGTACCTCCTGTATCAGCGCACCGACGACGAAACGTTGGGCGGCTTCGTGGAGATCATGGATGTCGACGACGGTCACCGCCTCGGCGGTCCGATCGATCCGGCGCGACGCTCCGGCGCGGACGAGCCTGCCAACGCGTGGAAGAGCCCCCCACAAGCGCCGCATGAAAGCTCCGGATGTTGCGGGGGCAACACCGCCGGTCCAGGCGCGGTCGGGCTCGTCACCCGTCTCGGGATCGAGGTAGGTCGCGATCTCGTCCACGAGATCGCGCAGGGAAAGGATGACGCGCTCGCCCGCCGTCGGCACCACCGGTTCCTTCTTGTTGTCGGGCGGGGGTTCACGCAGAACGATCGCTCCCTCTTGGCCGGCGACATCCCACGCGAAACGGCTGAGCTGGCGCACGACCCGCTCTGCTAGGAAACCCATCTGCTGGCGAGCGTCGTGGATGTCTGTGAAGAGGAAAGAGAGAAGGTCCTCGTCGACGAACTCCCGCGGCGTCCACCCGAAGGCGGAGATCTGGTCCATGCGGGCACTCGTGTCGGGGATGCCGGCCCCCGATGTCTTGCTCATGGGGGGCGCCCAGAACGAGACCGACTCGAACGGTGTCGGCTCGATGCCGAGTCTGCGCCATTCGGCCCGGTGGTCCTCGGTGAAGTTGGCGTTGGGCTTGTCGAGGAAGAGCAGGTCCTCGCCTTTGACGTTGAAGATCAGCACGCGCAGGTTGTGCGCCCCGCGGCCCATGATCTCGGGATGCGACGTGAGACACCTGAGGAAGAACAGCGCGTAAGAAGTCTTGGTCGCGACACCGGAAACGCCGCTGATGCTCATGTGCGCACCCTTGGTGCCGTCGAAGAAGTCGACGTCGGCCCAGACGAGCTCGCCGTCACGCGATGTCCCTACCGGGAGCGCCCGCTTACCACCGTCTCCCATCTCGTCGAAGTACAGAGCGAACTCTCGCTCGCGTCCCGATGCGCGATACACCGGCTCGCCCGCGTCCGGGGCGATCCATGTCTCCGGGCGCACCCGGACGATCTGAACAGTGGCGGTCCGTGACTTCTCCGCCGGCAACGTCCCTTCGACGGCCACGCGAAACGTGTCCGACTCGAACGACGTGCCTTCGTAGCGGCTGGATGTCTGCGTGACGATCCCGTAGGTCGCGACCTCGTCGTTCTTGGGGACCTGCGTGCGGACGACAACTAAATCATCGAGCTGGAGGTATTCGTCGTCGTGCAGGACGACCTTGAACTCCTGCGTGTTCGTCGGTTCGGACCCGAGTACGAGCCCTACCGGTGCCGCCGTCTCTTCGCTCAACTCGCCGCTACCCCCTGAGTGGATCGACCCGCTGCGCTCCTGATCATCCTGTAAACGAGGGCCCGGTCGCCCAGGAGATGCCGGAGCCTCTTCTCGAGCCCTGCCACCGGCACGAGGTTCTGTGGAGCCCGAGCGTCCCAGTATGGCTTCGACGCGAAGGACGGAAGCATCGCTGCCGACGCGTCGGCAAGCGCCGAGACCTTGTCGAGCGGTAACGATGCCGGAGCCTCGCAGCGGATCAAGCCATGCCAGCCGTGATGATCGTCCTCCAGCTCGCACAGGCGCACGTACCAGGAGTACCTCGGCCTCGGCTCGCCGAACGCGAAAAGAGGTGTCCGCTGGCCACAGCCGAGACGCACGAGGACCGCCTCGTGCTCGGCTTCGAGGTAGCGACGCTGGTGGGACTTGATGAACCCGACGATCGGAACCGGGCCGGCCCGCATGACCGCCAGAGGCCCGTCCAGGAAGACGAGGTGCTCGGCGGAGAGCTCGAGGGCGAGCGCCGCCTCGCGGGCTCGCATCTGGTCGTGGATAGCGAAGACAAGCGCGTCCTCGGAGTAGCCGGGCACCGGCAGTTCCTTGTAGTTGAGCGACTCGTTGACCGAGAGCCCGGCCCCCGTGCCGCCGGCCAGGGCGAAGAAGCGGTCGATCCGGAGCTCGGTGACCCGGGCCTCATCGGCGGCGTCGGCGCGCCGGTGCCCGTTCACGGGGGCGGGGTTGCACACCACCGCCCCCACTCCAACGGACCCGGCCAAGCCTGGGATAGGAGCGCCCCCCTCGGGCAGTGCGAAGACCCGGGCGTCTACCCGGCGCGTGCCGTCCACGAATGCGACGGGGCGATCCGTGTACCCGTCCAGGTCAGAAGGGTCGCGCGGCTGCCAGTCCGAGGTCTCGACATTGGGGTCGACGTTGCCCTCGATGACCTCGTCGGGCGCCCCCAACTCAACCTCAGAGCCGTAATCGGGGCTCCACGCCTCCACCGAGATCCGCATGACTTCACCCTATAGAGAGGGTGTGTCACGAACCCGGTACCCCCATCGACTTGATCAGAACGCGCCAATATGGCGCGTTCTGATC
>JBKJYP010000233.1:0-21649 GCA_046715695.1 Actinomycetota bacterium
ATATCGCGCGCACGCTGGATCATCCGACTCACTTGGAAGAGGGGGCCGAGTGGGTCGTCCAGATGCACATCTACGGCCAGAGGTTCCCCAGCCGCTCACGCGTGCTGACGCTGGATGCCGAGGCGCGTCGCTTCGAGTACCAATCGAGCCCCGACGGCGACCCCGATTTCTCCATTTGGTCGTGGGAGGTCGCTCCGGATGGAATTGGGTCGAGGGTGCGCGTTACGTGGGACCTCAACCCGAAACAGTTCCTCAACCGCATGTTCTTCGCGCCTCTGCGCGCCAGAGGGTTGCCCAAGGATGTTACGGCGTCGCTGACTGCGCTGGAGAAGTTTGTGACGACACCGGAACATGCCCCGGGATCCGAGGTCAGCCGGGCGATGCTTGCGGCCGTCGAGCTCCCACAGCCAACGCTACCTGGGTGAGGTCCGATCTCACCTGAGTCAGGTCAGATCTGAGGCCCCTTATCTCGTCGTTCGTCTCTGTGACCCGATGGACGCTCACGTAGGAGTGTCTCTGCCTGCGTAAGTTCCACCATTAGTCTAGAAGCGATGGACACCCCCTACTTCGAGTCCGGCTCCGAGACACGTCACACGGTGCAGATGCTGTGGCGCCACAAGTGGCTCATCATCCTGCTGACCGCGTCGGTGACGGGCGGGGCCCTCTACCTCTCCTATCGGCAGACCCCGCTCTACCGAGCAGAGGCGCGCGTTCTGGTGCAGGCGCTGCCGTCGGGGGCCGGGACGTTCGTGCCTGTCAACCTTCAGACGCAATCCCAACTGGTGCGCTCCGAAGCGATCGCGGCCTTGGTCAAGGACGACTTGGGGGTCGACTCGTCGCCCGACGCTCTTCTGGGGGGCCTCGACGTCAATGCGATCCCTTCCACCGAGGTCCTCGTCATCGGCTACACCTCGACCGATCCCAAGCTCGCCCGTGACGCCGCCAACTCGTTCGCCGCCTCCTATATCGAGTTCCGCAGCCAGGAGACGATCGACGCCCTGTTCGCTACGCGCGAGGCCATCCAGAAGCGGATAGATCGGGTCAAGGATGACTTCGAGAAGCTGGCCCGAGATATCGAAGAAGCCCGTACGGCCGGCAATGACACACTCGCATCGACGCTCGAAGCGCAGCGCAGCGTGCTGAGCGCCAAGATCGCGTTGCTCCAGCAAGGCCTCGAGGAGCTGCGGCCCGAGCTCATCTCCGGCATCAGCGCCGGCCAATTCATCCAGGACGCGTCGTTACCGTCGATACCGTTCAGCCCCGATCACCGCCGCGACGGGATCCTCGGCTTCATGTTGGGTGTCATGGTGGCCGTGTCCCTCTCGTTCCTGCGAGAGCGCCTCGACGACCGCCTGCGGGGACGTGTCGACTTGCAACGCACACTTGCGGCACCCGTTCTGGCGATGGTCCCCAAGTTCAGCATCCCCAAGAACTCGCGCTCGAGGGCGGTGGTGGTGGCGGATCCGCGGGGAGCCGCGAGCGAGGCCTACCGCACCCTTAGGACGAGCGTGCAGTTCATCTCGGCCGAGAGAGAGATGAAGAGCCTCCTCGTGACGAGCTCGCTCGCGGGCGAGGGCAAGACCGTGACCGCCGCCAACCTCGCACTGGCGATGGCTCAGGCGGGCCGCCGAGTCATCCTCGTGTCCGCCGATCTGAGACGCCCAGCGATCGAGCCGTACGTGGGGGTCGCCCCCGGATCCGGTCTATCGGAGTGGCTGATGAGCCGCACCCAGGAGCTGTGGAACATCGTTCGCGACCCCGGCATCCCCAACCTCCGGGTCATCTCGAGCGGCCAGGTGCCCCCCAATCCCGCCGAGCTGCTCGGCTCCCCGCGTCTCGGAAAGCTCGTCGCCCAGCTCGAGGACAATTGCGACATGCTCGTGTTCGATTCGCCCCCGGTCCTCGCCGTGACCGACTCCATCATCATCGCGAGCCACGTTGATGCGACCCTGCTCGTCGTGAACGCGAGCTCCACGCCGCGCTCCGCGGTGTTGCACGCGCGCGACGAGCTCCGGCGCGCCGGTGCCAGGATCATCGGTGCCGCGCTCAACTTCTTCGACGCCTCGAGCGGCTACAAGCCCTACTCCGGCTCGTATTACGGTGAGGGGACCGGGAACGGTCTCCCGGGAGGCCGTCACTCCCCATCGACCCCGCCGATCCTCCGTTCCAAGACGCGAGAGTGAGCCGGCGATGGGAGCCGTAGCCGAGGCCGACGTTCCGCCGGGCCGACCCCGTGCCCGAGCGGAGGATCACGATCTGCCGGTCACAGTGGTCGCTCCGTCCAAGGGCTGGCACATCGTCGACTTCTCCGAGCTTTGGGCGTATCGCGAGTTGCTCTATTTCCTCACCTGGCGTGACGTCAAGGTGCGCTACAAGCAGACCGTGCTGGGGGCCGCGTGGGCGGTCATCCAGCCGTTCGTGATGATGGTCGTGTTCACGGTCGTATTCGGCAACCTCGCCGGCGTGTCGTCGCACGGAGTGCCGTATCCGATCTTCGCTTTCGCCGCACTCGTGCCATGGACGCTGTTCGCGCAATCGCTGGGGGCATCGTCGGGCAGCCTCGTCGGCAGCGCCAACCTCATCTCCAAGGTCTACTTCCCCCGCCTCATAGCGCCTCTGGCAGCCGCCGGCTCCCATCTCATCGACTTCATCGTTGCATTCGCTCTGCTCCTTGCGATGATGGTCTATTACGGCATCGGTCCGACGGTGGCCGTCGTGTGGCTCCCGGCCTTCACGCTTCTCGCCGTGACGGCGGCCTTCTCCATCGGTATCTGGTTATCGGCCTTGAACGTCAAGTATCGCGACGTGCAACACGCGGTTCCCTTCCTGATCCAACTAATGTTGTTCGCATCGCCGATCGGGTATTCGGCCGCGGAATTCAGTGGCGTATGGAGCGTCGTCTACAGCCTCAACCCCATGGCCGGGGTGGCGGAGGGGTTCCGGTGGGCGCTGCTCGGCACCGACACGCGCCCCGGCCCAACGATCGCGATATCAACCGTGGCCACCGTTGCCCTGCTTCTTGGGGGCCTCTTCTACTTCCGTCGCGTCGAACGCACCTTCGCGGACGTCATCTGAGAAGCGTGTCCACACCCGTCATCACTGTCGAAGGGCTGTCGAAGCGATATCGCATCGGTTCGTCTAACGCCTCGTATGGGCGATTAACCGAGTCGCTGTGGAACGGGATGCGTAAGCCCTTTTCCCGTGCCGGCGGCGACACTAAGAGGTCGCCCGATCGTGAGTGGATATGGGCCCTCAAGGATGTCTCGTTCGAGGTGCATGAAGGCGAGATCGTCGGCATCATCGGCCGCAACGGCGCCGGCAAGTCGACGCTCCTCAAGATCCTGTCGCGCGTTACCGAGCCTACCCAAGGAATTGCACGTCTGTACGGAAGAGTTGGCTCGCTGCTCGAGGTCGGAACCGGCTTTCATCCAGAACTTACCGGACGCGAAAACATCTACTTGAACGGCGCAATCCTGGGGATGCAAAGGTCGGACATCCGGCGCAAGTTCGACGCCATAGCAGCATTTGCAGAGGTCGAGAGATTCCTGGATACACCCGTCAAGCGCTACTCCAGCGGAATGTACGTGCGTCTTGCCTTTGCCGTTGCCGCCCACCTCGAGCCTGAGATCCTCGTTGTCGATGAGGTTCTCGCGGTAGGCGACGCTGCCTTCCAAAAGAAGTGTCTTGGCAAGATGCACGATGTCGCGCGGGAAGGACGAACCGTACTTTTCGTTAGCCACAGCATGCAAGCAATCAGAAGTTTGTGCTCACGCGGTGTCTGGCTCGATCAGGGAAAGATCAGACTAAACGAGTCGATCGACCACTGCGTGAATGACTATTTGCTGTCGGCGAGTGAGGAGATGCCGTCGGAAGTCATCTCGGGCAACTTGCGTCGCCATCCCGATATCCCCGAACAGCAAAAACTCAGGATCACGCGCGCACGGCTACTATCCGCGAGTTCAAGCGCGATCCTTTTCTTGGCTGACCCAATCGAACTTGAGTTCGACGTTGAGGTTACCGAGAGGGTGAGTCAGGCCGTACTGGGCTTGAGCGTCCACACTGTTGATGGGATGCGCCTGTTCGAATGCCGCAGTGTGGATTCGTTCGGGTTATCGGAAGAGATCCATCCCGGAAGCTATAAATTCACATGTCGGGTCGAGAACAATCCGCTCAATGAGGGTTTGTATTCGCTTCATGCCGGGGCACGCTCAAACGAGGGTGCCTTGGAATACCTCCCCGAGATGATGGTGTTCCGAATCGCTTCGACGGAGAAGATCGATTCTGTCTATCTCGAATCGCATGAAGGACCCATCAGGGTGCGTTCTTCGTGGACCAAGGAAAGGTCGGGATGAGCGGCTCCCGATATGCCCGACGGTCTGAGGCTCTCTCACCTCGATTCATGGAAGTCAACATGATGATCGATGCGATCAGCAGCTCCCACAGTCTTCCTGATCATTCCGAGGAGAACCGACGGAAGTTCCCGTGGGCAGACTGCTTGCATCACCCTGAATTCTACGCATCCCGTCTCTGGGAATACCCTTGGGCTGCTCTCGAATCTCATCTGTCACCCGGCCTGCGCGTGGCCGACGTTGGCTGCGGACAATCGCCCTTCCCTATCTACTTGAAAGAGGCAATGGGATGCGACGTGACGGGGTTCGATCCCGATTACAGAATGAGCCCGGGCTATGTATCTTTCGGGGTGACCGAGGAATACGTTCGAAAAACCGGGATAAACTTCGTGGCATCCGATGCCCGCCAGATCGACGCTCCGGATGCCAGTTTCGATCGAGTTTTCTGCATAAGCGTCCTTGAGCATCTGCCCCGGAAGATAGACCGGGCCGAATCAATGCGGGAGATGGCTCGAATACTCAAGCCGGGTGGTTTTCTCTTCATAACTGTAGACGTCAACCTGAAACAGAGGATCGTTAATCCGCTGGATCTTGCCTGGGAATCAGGACTTTCGATCGCCGGTTCGCTAGATCTCACGATGCCCGAAGAGCGGTTCGCAATCTTCACCGACGGAGTCCAGCCCGCAGATGTGTTTGGCCTTGCTCTTAAGAAGCCCAGAGTCACAATCGCTACAGATTACGGTCAGTCGGAACCGCTCGTTGAGGCCTGGAGGGTCGCTTATCTGAGAGATACCAACCCTCCGGAGTGGAATGACGACAATCCTCCTTATCCCGAAGGACTCCAACAGCTTGTTAACGACGTTGGGCGTGACCTGCGAAATGACGGTCGCCCATCGCTGAAAACCGCGGCTCGCGTCCTCGTAAAGACATTCATGCGACGCTACCCGCCATCCTCGCGTGAGCGGTAGTTCGATGGAAACCCCTATCGTCGGCGACTTCACCGGAGAGCGTGTGGCGGAAGGCGCAGCCGAATGGATCTGGGCACATCATCTCCGCCGATACGAATTTGCTTGCGCCAATGTGGAGGGTAAGGCCGTTCTGGACCTCGGCTGCGGCATAGGGTATGGAACCGAGATGCTCTCTAGACGCGGTGGAGCAATAAGTGTCTTGGGACTCGATATCTTCTCGAAGGCGATCGACGAGGCCCGGGCCGCCGCCGATGATCATGGAGTGGATTTTGCCGTTGCTGATCTCGATGACTCAGAAGCATTGGATCCCTACCGATCGATGTTCGACATCGCCGTCTGTTTTGAAGTGATCGAGCATGTAAGACGGCCCCGCGTTCTGCTTGAAAACGTGGCAACAACCCTGCGGGATGATGGACTTCTGATCATCTCGACCCCAAACCGTCGACTCAACTCTCCCTGGCGGGGACCCTTGGATGACCCTTTGAACGAGTTTCACGTCCGTGAGTTCCTCCCGCGCGAGTTCGAGAGACTGGTCAAGCGTTCGTTTGTAGTCCAGCAACGGCTTGGGCAGTGCCGGGTCAATCGGCCCGCGGCCTGGCTTTTTCGGGACAGGATCCATAGAGAACTTGAAGAGAGGTTTTCTCGAGACGGTGGAGGCATCGTTAGAAGAGTCGCGCCTTGGCAAGAAACGCACACGGTGGTGTTAGTCGCGAAGAAGCGTTCGCGGCCGTCCTGGGACGCAGTACTCCGGAGAAAGGCCCGAAGCGTCCTATGGCGTCTTTCAAATGGAGGGAGAGCTCACTGATTTGGATACGTTTTGGAAAGGACGCAAGGTACTGGTAACGGGCGGCTGTGGGTTCCTCGGGTCGTACCTGACTGAAGCTCTGGTGGAAGCCGGCGCCCACACAACGGTTGCCGACAACTTGGAGCGTGGACTTCCAGAGAACATCGCGCATGTTGGCGATTCCATCTCGTTCGTAAAGGAAGACCTCGTCAACATGGACGCTTGTCTCCGCGTCGCCGACGGCCAGGACACCGTAATGAATTTGGTGGGACGAGTTCACGGAGTTGGATATAGCAGCAAGCACCACGGCGAGATGCTCTTCTTCAATGCCGTAACGCATCTGAACATGCTGGAGGCAGCCCGTCGCCAGGGAGTCAGCCGTTTCCTGGTCGTCTCGTCCTCATGCGTATATCCAGATGATGCTCCGGAACTGACGCCCGAGCTGCATGCAATGACGCGGGGCCCGGAAGCCGATAACGAAGGTTATGGCTGGGCCAAGAGGATCGCCGAACTTCAGGGTGAGTACTACGCAAATGAGTTTGGAATGGACGTAGCTATATGTCGCCCCGTCAACACTCTTGGAGACCGTTATCCATGGCGAGGGGCTGAGGGATCGTTCGTTATCCCGAGCCTCGTCAAGAAGATCATGGATGGCGACGATCCGGTGGAGGTATGGGGATCAGGTCGGCAAAGGCGTAACTTTCTCCACGCGCGCGATGCTGCCAAGATGATGATGATCGTCACCGAACGTTACGCGTGTGGGCGGCCCGTTAACATTGGCCACACCCAGGATGTTTCTATCGCGGAGATCGTTACCCTAATCTGCGACCTGAGCAGCAAGCACCCGCGGTTAGTATTCGACCCGACCAAGCCTGAGGGAAAACTCCGCAAGCACGTAGACACATCGCTGTTTCAGCAGATCGCGCCTGACTACGTCCCGGAGACCAGTCTAGAAGAAGGAATAAGGGACGTGCTGGATTGGTATTTCAAGACTTTCGTCAGGTGACGAGTTCTATCGCTCTTAGTATCGTCGTCGCGGCCCGCAACGATAATTACGGAGGTGATTTCCTCGGCCGCCTGAACCTCTTCGTGAAAATCTTGACGAAACAACTTGTTGAGAGAGGCCTGACGGCCGAGCTGATTATCGTGGAGTGGAATCCCCCCGAAGATCGTGATCCTGTGGCGCTAGCTATGACCGGGACTAATGGTGCAGGTGTTCCGCTACGAGTCATACATGTGCCCAAGCGATTCCATGAGCGATTTCCCAATCCGGGTCAGATTCCGATGCTGGAATATGCCGCCAAGAACGTCGGCATTCGACGGGCGCGCGGCCATCACATCCTTGCAACGAATCCGGATCTCATATTCAGCAACGAGCTTGTTGCTGAGATGGGCTCCTTGCCGCGGGGTGAGAATCATTTCTACCGAACGGATCGGTACGACTTCCGTGGACGGATCGCGCCCGGCACGGACCCTGAAGATGCCATCGCGTACGCTAAGAAGCACATTTTCCAAGTACAGGTGCGCCACCCGAGACCCTGGATCGAAGAAGAGGATCTCCGACCCTCCGTTGGGATGTTCCGACGACTCGCAGGTCGACTACGTGGCCGCTGGCCGTCCTCGATCGGAATCACCGGACCTCAGTCTCCTCGTCTCGTGCGGCTGGACGACGACACCGGTTGGTATGGAGGTTTGCATACCAACACCTCAGGGGACTTCATATTGGCGTCTCGGGCGGCTTGGGACACGATACGGGGCTTCCCCGAACAGACGGGAAGTCACATCCATCTAGATAGCTACGCATGCCACCAGCTACGGGCGATCGGGATGCAGCAGTGGCTATTCGCTCCCCCTTGTATGGCCTTCCACCTGGATCACGGTGGGGGAACTCAGCGTGCACACCGACGCGTGGCCCCCGGGTGGGAAGAAGATCTCGCCGCGATCATGAGAGGAGAACTTGGACCAGCGCTAAATGATCATGGATGGGGCCTCGTCGACGAGCGCCTGGATGAGTCCGCCATCGGAGTCGATGCATGAACGGCTCGCAGTGGAGCCCTGCCCTATCTGTGGTGGTCACCGCACGAAACGACAACCATGGGGGAAACCTGCTGCACAGGATGCAATTGTTCCTCGATGGATTGGGACATCAGTGCGCGCAGCATCGTCTTCCTGCCGAACTCATAATGGTTGAGTGGAATCCTCCGCAAGACCAGCCGCCTCTTTCCAAAGTCCTCACATGGCCGAAGAATGGGTGGTGCACGACACGCACGATCAAGGTTCCGCAGTCGATCCATTCCCGCCTTGAGTGTTCTGACCGTCTACCTCTGTTCCAGATGATCGCCAAGAATGTCGGAATCCGTCGGGCTCGGGGACGTTTCGTTCTTGCTACCAATGTGGACCTTCTGTTTTCGGATGAGCTCATGGTTTTTCTGGCGTCTAAAAAGCTAGACACTAGCCGTTTTTACCGCATCGACCGATACGATGTCCCTTCGAACATCCCCCTCAACGGGTCGATGGAGGAGAAACTTCAGTTCTGTCGCGACCACATCCTTAGGATCAACAGGCGTGCCGCTACGTATGATTCAGAGAAGGGGACCCTTGTCCGCATCTACTCCCCAAGACGACGACTTCTGCACAAGTTCGATCGCATGTTCTCCCGCTTCCTGCCCCAACCCTTGCGAGAGTGGTTTTGGCGTGCAGAACACCTGCTGTATGGCGCGGAGCGCAAACCACTACACACGAATGCCGCGGGCGATTTTACTTTGATGGCCCGGGAGCGTTGGAATGATCTACGCGGCTATCCGGAACTCCAATTGTTTTCAATGCACCTGGACGCGCTGCTCTGCTATGCGGCCCATCACTCGGGGATGCGAGAGAGGGTACTCAAGAGCCCCAAACGCATCTATCATCTCGAGCACTCCATGGGCTGGTCACCGGATGTTCTAACGGGTGTTCTAACCGACGATCGCCTAGATGTAGACATCGTGCCTCAGGTCTCTCAAGAGCAGATGAATGCTTGGGCGGTGCAGATGCGCAGGGAGAAACGACCGTTGATCTTCAACGACGAGGATTGGGGTCTCGCGGGGGACGTTCTCGAAGAGGTTGAGCTGGATGAGGGCTCGGTTGCCCGGTGAGTAAGTGAGGGTCGTTCGTGGGGACGTTTGAGGAAGTTCGTGTGGATGAGGTCAGGCGCTTCTGGGACGAGCGCCCGTGCAATGTTCGGCACTCCCGCAAGCCTGTGGGAACGCGCGAGTACTTCGACGAGGTCGAGCAGCGTAAGTACTTCGTAGAGCCGCACATCCCTGGCTTCGCTGAGTTCGATCACTGGCAAGGCAGGAAGGTCCTCGAGATCGGATGCGGGATCGGCACCGATACCATCAACTTCGCCCGTAATGGCGCTCAAGTCACCGCCGTAGAGCTGTCGTCTAAGTCGTTGGAGATCGCTCGCTCCCGGGCTGACGTTTTCGATCTGCAGGATCGCATACGTTTCTACGAGGGAAACAGCGAAGAGCTAACGCGATTCCTCGAACCGGAGAGCTTCGATCTCATCTATTCATTCGGCGTCATCCACCATTCGCCCCACCCTGAGCTGATCTTGGCCCAACTCAGCTCCTACGTGCGACCCGGGAGCACCGTCAAAATCATGGTTTACAACCGCAGATCGTGGAAGGTCCTGTGGATCTTGTTGACCTACGGAAAAGGGCAGTTATGGAAGCTCGACGAGATCGTTGCCCGCCATTCGGAGGCGCAGACCGGTTGCCCGATCACCTACACCTACACGAAGGCCGGCTTGCGAGAGCTCATCGAGGGGGTTGGGCTGCGTATCACCGAACTGCGGGTGGAGCACATATTTCCCTATGTGATAGATGAGTACCGTCAATATCGATACCGCAAAACCTGGTACTTCCGAGTGATGCCGGGATGGCTGTTTCGGTGGCTGGAGCGACACTGGGGTTGGCACTTATGCGTTACGGCAGAGGCAGCCGCGTCCTCCACCTAGAATCGGACTCGTTCTCGGATCAAGCGCAGGGGTGAGATTGCAATGTTGACGCAACGACGGGTGTGTGTGGTCGGCCTAGGAAAACTAGGGGCTCCGATCGCCGCGTGCATCGCGTCGGAAGGAACAAGCGTAATCGCAGTGGATCTCGATCCCCACAAGGTCGAGTCCGTCAATCGAGGGGTCGCTCCCGTCTTCGAACCGGGCCTCGAGGACCGGATAAAGGCGGCGGGAACTGCTTTGAGGGCGACTGACGACCTCGCATCTGCGGTCGCGCGATCGGATACGACTTTCATCGTGGTTCCGACACCGAGCGAGCCGGGTGGGGGCTTCTCTCTCGAGTACGTCCTTGCAGCATGTGAGGTGATCGGAAACACCTTGCGGACCAAAGACGATTTTCATCTCGTCGCTGTGACGAGCACGGTCATGCCCGGTTCTACCGGGGGGATCATCCGAGCAACCCTCGAAGAAGCGAGTGGCAAGAAGGCAGGGGATGGGTTTGGGCTTTGCTACAGCCCGGAGTTCATCGCTCTCGGCACCGTCATCCGTGACTTCTTGAACCCGGACTTCCTGCTCATCGGTGAGTCCGATCCTGCGTCCGGAGACCTTCTCGAAGAGTTGTACAAGGAGGTATGCACGACGAGCGCGCCGGTCGCCCGTATGAACTTCGTCAACGCCGAACTGACAAAGCTGGCGGTCAATACGTTTGTCACTACGAAGATCAGTTTCGCTAACATGTTGGCCAGGGTGTGCGAGTCCCTTCCCGGAGGGGATGTGGATGTCGTTACGTCTGCCCTGGGACTGGATACGCGCATCGGGGCCAGGTACCTGAAGGGAGCGGTCAGCTATGGCGGGCCTTGCTTCCCGCGCGACAACCTTGCGTTCACCGCTCTGGCTCATGAGGTTGGAGCACCCGCAGACATCGCCGAGGCAACCGATCGTTTCAACCGGCGACAGATCGTTTGGCTTGCCGATCTCGTGATTGGCCACCTGCCCGAGGGGTCGACGGCCGGCATCCTCGGACTGACCTACAAGCCCGACTCCGACGTGGTCGAAGAGGCTATGGGCCTGCTCCTCGCCAAAGAACTGCTGGCGCGCGATGTAGGCGTTATCGCCTTCGATCCTCAGGGAGAGGCTGCAGCCGGTCGGTTGCTGGGGCCGGCGCTTGTCCTGGCGGATTCCCCCTACGACTGTCTTCGGGGGGCCGACGTTGTGGTCGTTGCGACGCCGTGGCGGCAGATCGTGGGGATGGAAGAGGCCCTGCCGGAGCGAGGGGGTCGGGCTCTGACCGTGATTGATTGTTGGCGCGCGGCCGCCGGCTTGGGCGAGCTGGATGGGGTGAACTACGTTCCCCTCGGGATCGGTTCTCCAGTCGAAGGCTGACGAGGACGTGTCTGAGCGGGAACCGCTGGTGTCGGTTGTCGTCCCCTGTCTCAACCGGGCTCATTTCCTTGGTCCGACGCTCGAGAGCATCCTCCAGCAGGACTACCCCAGGATCGAGTGCATCGTCGTGGACGGAGGATCGAGCGACGGGACCATCGAGGTCCTCGAACGTTACGCCGATCGCCTGCGCTGGGTTTCAGAGCCTGATGAGGGGCACGCCGACGCCATCAATAAGGGGTGGGGCATGTCCTCCGGCACGATCCTCGCATGGCTCAATGCGGATGACGTGTGGGATGTCCCCAAGGCGGTGGGACGTGCGGTCGCGTACCTGAAGGAGAACCCCGGCGTCGACGTTGTTTACGGCGACTGTGGTTCCATCGATGAAGCGGGCGATCCCGTCGGGATGACCTACCTGCACGAATGGGACCTGGAGTACGCCGTCGTCAACTGCGACCACTGCATCCCGCAGCCTGCCGCCTTTATCCGGAGATCGATCCTTGAAAGGGTTGGATGGCTGGATCCCGCCTTCATCTCCAAGAAGGACCACGAGCTGTGGCTGCGGATCGGCATGATCGGTCGTATCGAACATCTTCCCACGGTGCTTGCGCAGGAGCGGAACCAGCCCGGCTACCTTTCGGAGCGCGGTGACGTGACGGCGAAGGCGTGTATCGCCCTGACCCGGAAGTTCTACTCTCTGGGCGACATCCCGGATCCCATCCTTACGAAAAGGCGACGAGCTTTGAGTAACGCTCATCTGCGGGCGGCGGATTACGCGTGGGAGGACGGCCGTCACTGGGGTTTCGCCTTGCTGCACCTGGTGCGGAGCGCCATTCGCGACCCTGCCAACTCGATGAGCACGTGGCCTCGGTTGCGAGCCATGATAGCGACGGTTGTCGTTGCCATGCGCCGGCGCCTCGTACGTGGTCGTTAGATGCTGTCGATCTTTACCTGCCCCAAGCCGTTCACTGATCCGCACATCCGGATCATCCAGCGCAACGCGCTGACCAGTTGGACTCACCTGGTTCCCCGGCCCGAGATCTTCGTGATCGGCGAGGAGGAAGGTACGGCTCAGATCTGCGATGAGCTAGACCTGAGCCACGAACCACGAGTGGCGCGCAACGAGTTCGACACCCCCCTTCTCGATGACGTCATGCGGCTGGTCCACCAAAGTGCCGCCCATCGACTGCTTGCCTACGTGAATGCGGACATCATCCTTACCGGCGACCTCATGGAAGCGATCCAGAACCTGGATGCTGCAGCCGATGCTTTTGTAGGGGTAGGCGGTCGCGTGAACCTCGCCATCGATGGTCCACTCCGATTCGACCAAGACGACTGGGAGGAGCGACTAAGAGTCCTCGCCCGATCCGCCGGCCCTGCGATGAGGGAGGGCGTTGATATCTTCGTGTTCCCCAAAGGGGTCTTTGAGGAGGTCCCGCCCTTCGCGATTGGGCGGACAGTGTTCGACAATTGGCTGTTGTGGAGTGCGCGGCATCGTCGCATCCCCTTGGTCGACTTCACCCCATCGGTCCTGACGATTCATCAGAACCACGCAAGCTCCAACACGTGGACGGAGATCGTGAATGGTCCCGAGGCACGCAGGAACCGATCCCTGACAACTGAGTGGCGGCACTCATTCACGCTCGATGACGCGAGCCATCAGCTTGTAGAAGGTCGCGTTCATCGCCGTCTGAGGGCGGCTTGGGCGAATCGGGTCAAGGTTCTTGGCGGCACGGTGCCAAGCAGAAGCAAACTTGTGGCCAGGACTCTCCTCGGGTCCAGGGCCTACGGCGGATTGAAAACTCTAAAGGGAGTGGTGATGAGAGGGAAACGGTCAGCCCGTCCGTAACTCTTTATTCAACGTCGGCCTGTTCGGTAGTGCCAACGTGCGGCTGAGAAACAACTTGTTCGTCGGTCGCGATATGCCGGCCGGCCCTCATTCTCAGCTTCGATCTCAGCGCTCGCAACCTTCGCGCGTTCCCCGCTCCCACCGTCATCGCAACGAGCGAAGACGAGAAGGCGCTGAAGATGGGCGGGTTCAGTAGAAGTCGGACTGCTCTAGGTCCTCTTGTCAGCGCACGGCCAAATATTGCCGCCGATCCTCTGAAGTCGTCGAGCGATCTCAACTCATTGGCTAGCGTCAGCTGGAGGCGAAGTTCGTTCATCTTCTGTCCCAGCCCGCGTTCGTCTCCTTGTAGTTGATCCAGGAAGTGTTCGCGCAAGCGATCTTCGACCCCCGGCCGTTCTCGGCTGCGATGAGGATGCGCCCTCTGCTCCAAGACGGACGCGCCACAGAGGCAGAAGAGGCCCTCCCGACCCAGCTTCAGAAGAAGCTCCTGATCTTCGGCTGGCGTGAACTCCGGGGACCAACTGCCTCCCCGGTCGAACCAATCGCGACGGAATAGGCACTGCCCTGAAGGGGCCACCCAGCCGGCCATCACCGCAGGCCACAGCTGTACCGTGACCCCGAGCCTTGGATGGTAGGTCCGCCGCCGGTTCCCGCCGCCGTCGAAGTCAACTCTCCCGCCGATCGAACCCACAGCATCGGAGCGCCGAAGGAGGGGCTTGCTGAGTTTCTCGAGAGCACCCGGGAGGAGCCGGTCGTCGTCGTCCAAAAAGAGGATCAGCTTTCCCGAAGCCTTGAGGAGACCGCTGTTGCGCGCTACGGATCTCTCCTGCCGAGATTCGAGAGTGAGGAAGCTGAGCGAACCCTTCTCGTTCTGCCTGAGCCAATCGGAAGTCCCATCAGAAGACCCGTCGTCGACAACGACGATCTCCTTCTCTCGATAGGTTTGTGTCTGGACGGACGCGATCGCCTCCCTTAGGAACCCGAGACGGTTGCGGGTGGGGATGACCACGGAGATGATTGGATGGGCTTTCATCGAGAAGGTGCGACCCTATATGCCGGCGCTCTCGCATCTATCCGTGCGGTTGCGAGTTCAGGTTCAAAGTGTAGATGTATGCTTACATACACCAAATGAAACGGACCCAGATCTATCTCGACGAGGACCAATCCGCCCGATTGGAGCGGCGGGCTCGGGCCTCAGGTACGTCGAAATCGCAGCTCATCCGAGCGGCGATCGATGCATTCTTGCGCCGCGAGCGTGAACCCTCCGCGCTAGATCAGTCGTTGAAGGAAACGGCCGGCGTGATGCCCGATCTGATCGTCCCGACGAGGGAGGAGTGGGATCGAGGTTATGGCTAGCGTTCTTCTCGACACCGATGTCCTGATCGACCACCTCGTCGATCCAAGCCGCAGCATCACTTCGTCGGTGGGCTCGGCGGCGTACTCATCGATAACTCGGGCTGAGTTGTACAGCGGTATCAACGCAGATGAAGCCGTGATCGACCGCTTGCTCGTCAACTTCGAAGAAATACCCATCGATCGATCGATCGCCGAGGAAGCGGGCAGGATCCGACGAATCGTCAAGATCAAGCTACCCGACGCCCTCATCGCCGCCACCGCCATCGCCACCAAGCGTCACCTGTACACGCGCAATGTCCGCGACTACAAGAAGGTCAAAAGGCTCAAGTTGTACGCCGGAAGCTAGATGCTCCCCGCATCGCAACGGCGCAGCGATTCCACGCATGCCCTGCGTTACGCCCAACGGAAAATCCGTTGTTTGGCGGCGGGTTGACGTGAGATATCAGGAAGTCATCCGCAAGCTCGACCGAGCGGTCCGGGGAGTCCGACATGGCCGGCTCGAGGACAAGATGTGGCTGTGGGACCGTGTTCGTCCCGCATACAAGCTTGGGCTCTCGGTCTTCGCCCGGAAAGGGCTGGTACGCGTCGTCAACGGCACCGACCGGCTCCGAGTCGCCCCGCGCTTCGGCGTTCTCCCCGAGACCTACGAGCCCGAGCTGTGGACGCACCTCATGGATGGTCTGCGCCCGGGCGATACCGTGGCAGACGTCGGGGCGAACGTCGGTCTCTACAGCGTCGCGGCCGCGCAGAGGGTCGGGCCGTCGGGCCGGGTGAGCGCATTCGAGCCCGATGCCGAGAACTTCGAGGGCCTGCGCGAGAACGTCGCGCTCAACGGCGTGCGCGATCGCGTCGAGGTCCTAGGTGCAGCCGTCGGCGCGACCGACGGTACGGCCCAGTTCGCCGCGGGGCGCGGGCTCGAGTCACGCATCACTACCTCCGTGGGCGCGGGTGAGCCGGTGGAGCTGATGTGTCTCGACTCAGTCTTCGCCGACCGCCGCGTCGATGTCGTCAAGATCGACGTAGAGGGCTTCGAGGCTGAGGTGATCAAGGGTGCGACCGGGCTCTTGAGAGATCCGCAGCGGCGCCCGCGCCGCATCTACATCGAGGTGCACCCTTCAGCGCGAGCCGAGTACGGGTTCGACGACACCACCCTCCTCACCGAACTCACGACCGCCGGCTACCAGGTTCGGAATCTGGCCGGTGAAGAGGTCGACCGGGTCGAGGAGTTGGGGTGGGTCGTCGCATCTCCGCGCGACGAGCAGACGTGAGCGGTGACCTTCGCCACCGCGGCAACAAGATCCTCTACATCCAGTACACCAACCCCGCGGTCTATCCCGCCCTGGAGCACAGTTCCCGGATGCTGGCGGAGCGGGGGTGGAAGGTTGTGTTCCTCGGCATCGACGCGCCCGACATACGTAGGTTCTCGTTCCGTGATCACCCGGGGATCGAGGTGCGGCTCGCTCCGGCCGCGCTGTCGGGATGGGGCCGAGAGCTTCACTACCTAAGGTTCTGTACATGGGCCGCGGTCCAGGCCTCGCGGTTTCAACCCGACTGGATCTATGCATCGGACCCTCTAGGTTGTGGGCCGGCTCTTGCAGCAGCCAGGCTGTCGCGCCGGTCGCGCCTCGCCTATCACGAGCACGATTCGCCCGACCCTGAGGGGGAGCCGAGCGCGCCGATGCGCCGGGTCTTGGGGGCGCGCCGCCGGGTCGCGAAGCGCGCCCGGTTGGTGGTGGCACCTAACGAGGCCCGCGCTCATGCGATCCGGGACATGCTCGGCGACGAACGGGAGGTCCACTGCGTGTGGAACTGTCCCGAGTCTTCAGAGGTTGGCCCCGCGCGCCCGGCGTGGGACAAGAGTTCACTTTGGGTTGGTTATCACGGGTCGCTCGTGCCGGCGCGGCTCCCCGAGACCATGATCGAAGCGCTCGCATCGCTTCCCGACGCGGTGCGGCTGCGCGTCGTCGGGTACGAGACCGTGGGTCACCCCGGGTACGCCGAAGAACTGTTCGCGATAGCCGCACGGTTCGGCGTCTCCGACCGCGTGGAGTATCTGGGCACGGTGCCGACCCGGGAGGATCTGCTCGAGGTCGCTCGGGGATGTGATGTCGGGCTCTCGCTGATGCCGATCGGGTCTGGTGACATCAACGCGCGCCACATGACCGGCGCCTCCAACAAACCGTTCGACTACCTCGCGTCGGGGGCCGCCCTGCTCGTGTCCGACCTCCCCGACTGGCGATCCATGTTCGTGGACCCCGGCTATGGGCAGGTGTGTGACCCGCGTAGCGCGGAGAGCATCGCATGGGCGTTGCGCTGGTTCCTCGATCACCCCGTACAGATGCGGGCGATGGGGGAAGAAGGTCGGAAAAGGGTAGCTTCGGAATGGAACTACGAGCACCAGTTCGAGCCGGTGCTGCGCGAGTTGACGGCTGAAACTCAGACATGATCCGAGCGGAACCGAACACTCGGATGACCACGGGCGGCCTCACTGTCATCGAAACCCATCCCGTCCAGTACCACGCGCCCGTGTATCGCTATCTCCAGGAGCACCTCGGCATCCCGGTGACGGCCATCTACGGATCCGACTTCAGCGTTGCGGGCTACCACGACGCGGAGTTCGGCGCCGACTTCTCATGGGACACGGACCTGCTCTCGGGCTACACGTCGGTTTTCTTGGGGCGGGTGTCCCACGGTGGCGGGTCGGCGGTCGAGAGCGTGTCGGGCAGAGGCATCGCCGCGGCCCTGCGCCGGGTGGGCCCGGGCGCGGTGATGGTCACGGGCTACAGCCCTCGATTCCACCAGCTCGCCGTGGCTGGTGCCTTGGGATCGGGGTTCCCGGTCCTGTTCAGAGGGGAGACCACCGACCACACGCGTGGTGGCCGCACCCTCAAGCGGCGATTCTCCGACCTGCTTTTGCAGCGCATCTATCGGCGTAGTGCCCGACTGCTGTACATCGGCGAGCGTTCGCGCGCGCACTTCGAGCGCCTCGGCTGCTCGTCGGACAAACTCGTGTTCTCTCCGTACTGCGTCGACGTGACGCATTTCGCGTGCGACGAGAGAGCGCGCCGGCGTCTTCGAGGTCCGGCACGGGCTCGTCTCGGCCTCGCCCGCGAGCACAAGGTGCTGCTGTTCTCGGGGAAGCTCAGTCCTCGCAAGGCCCCCGACCTGCTGCTGGATGCGGTCGATCTGCTTCCCGCGGAGGTCCGCGAGCGCGTCGCCGTGCTGTTCCTCGGAGACGGTGAGCTCCGGGGACGCCTCGAAGCCAGGGCACGTTCCGCTCGCTGCGCGGCGGTCCGCTTCGCGGGTTTCCAGAACCAGCAGGAGCTGAGCCCCTATTACCAAGCCTCGGACGTGCTCGTGTTGCCGAGCCTTCGTTCGGAGACGTGGGGGCTCGTCGTCAACGAGGCCCTCCATCACGGGCTCCCGTGTGTCGTCTCGGACGCGGTCGGGTGCGCTCCCGATCTGATCGAGCCCGGCGTCACCGGCGAGACCTGTGAGGTCGGGTCGGCCGATGCTCTCGTCGGCGCGATCGGGCGGGCGCTCTATCTCGCCGGGCCGGAGGTCCGCGCCAGGGCCCGGACGAAGGCGGAGGGATACTCGCTGGAGCGGGCCGCCCAAGGGATCGCCGGCGCGTTCGCGGCGGTGACCGAGTGAACGGCCCATCGTCGAAGCGGCTCGTCATCGTGGGGATGGGCGGTCCCACAGATGTGGGCCGCCACCTACTCGTTGCGGCCCGGGCGATGGGCATCGAGACCACATCGATCGACTTCGAAGCCGCCTTCGAGGGGCCGTGGTGGCAAACCAAGGCCAACTGGTGGATGCGGGGCCATCGTCCCACTCATCTGCGGCGGTTCACCGAGCGGGTGGTGGACGCATGCCGGGAGGTGGAACCCACGTGGGTCATCGCGACCGGGCTGGCCCCGCTGGCCGACTCGGGGCTGGAGTCGATGGGGCACCTTGGGGTGCGCCGCCTCAACTACCTCACCGACGACCCGTGGAACCCGACCCGCCGGTCCCCGTGGTTCATGAAGGCGCTTCCCCTCTACGACCACGTTTTCACGCCGCGTCGGGCCAACCTCGAAGACCTGACGCGCGCCGGGTGCCGGCAAGTGAGCCACCTGCCGTTCGCCTACGCCCCCGACGTCCACTTCCCCGACCCTCCGGGGTCGCCGGAGGAACAAGCGCGCTTTGACGCCGATGTCGTGTTCGTGGGGGGAGCCGACCGCGACCGGGTTCCCTACCTCTCGGCTCTGATCGAGGAGGGGTTCGACGTCGCGCTCTACGGCGGCTACTGGCGCCGTTTCCGGGCTACGAAGAGCAGCGACCGCGGTTTCGCCGACGCGTCTACGGTCCGCAAGGCGATCGGAGGGGCGAGGACCGCTCTGTGCCTCGTCCGCCGGGCCAACCGCGACGGGGCCTCGATGCGCCCCTTCGAGGTCCCTGCGATGGGCGGGTGCGTGCTGGCGGAGGACACGGAGGAGCACCGCGAGCTGTTCGGAGATGACGGCGAGGTCGCGGTGTTCCACCGGGATATCCCCGACATGATCGACAAGGTCCGGTGGCTGCTTGATCGTCCTGAGGAACGAGACCGTCTTCGACGCGCTGCACGAGAGCGCGTCGTGGGCGGGCCGCACACTTACTCGGACCGTCTCGCGACCATGCTGTCGGCGCCAACGTAGCCTGGGCGCAGGATGAAGATAGCTATCGTCGTGCAGGGCCGTTTCCACGCGTTCCAGCTCACGCGCGCCTTGGTGGCACGCGGCCATGACGTGACGCTTATGACTAACTACCCGAGATGGGCGGTCGCTCGCTGGGGGGTGCGGCGGTCGTGCGTGCGAAGCTTCTGGGTACACGGAGTACTCCAACGTGCTGTAGAGAAGATGAGACTCCCGGTTGGCGATGCCCGGATACACCGCCTATTCGGGCGGTGGGCGGCGCGCCGGTTGCGCGGGGGGTCGTGGGACGCGGTCCACATCTGGAGCGGTATCGCCGAAGAAGCTCTCAACGAGTTGAAGACGACCTCAACCCGCACCTTGTTGATGCGAGGTTCCGCGCACATCCGCACCCAATCTCGGTTGCTCGAAGAAGAAGAGGAGCGTGCCGGTGTTCGTCTCGATCGACCGAGGCAGGGGTCGTGGATAACTGCTCGCGAAGAGCGCGAGTACGAGCTCGCGGACGACGTCGTCGTCTTGTCGAGCTTCGCGCTCGACAGCTTCCTCGAAGAGGGTGTTCCTGCCGACAAGGTGCGTCTTCTGTTGCTGGGATCGGACCTCGACGCCTTCCGACCGCCGCCGGAGGTGGTCGAGGCTCGCTGCGATCGCATCCTGTCGGGGGCTCCGCTACGGGTCCTCTACGTGGGCGCATTGTCGTTTCGCAAGGGCATGCTCGACATCACTGCCATGCTACGGAGCCCGGGTGGCGGCCGTTTCCGGTTCCGGCTCGTCGGGGCGGTGACGCCTGAGGTTGCTACCTTGGTCAAAGACCTAGGCTCGCAGGCCGAGGTCGTGTCGCGGCAACCCGAGAGCAGGCTCCCCGATTCCTATGCATGGGGAGATGTGTTCGTGTTCCCGACGATCGAGGATGGCTTTCCGGTGGTTCTCGCGCAGGCTCAGGCGGCCGGGCTGCCGATCATCGCCACTGAGAATTGTTCCGCGCCCGATCTCGTATCCGAGGGTGCCAGCGGGTGGGTGCTACCCATCCGAAACCCCGACGCTTTCATCGACCGGCTCGTGTGGTGCGACGAGAACCGCGCCGATCTCGCCGCTATGGTGCGTTCCATCTACGATCGGTTCGTGCCCCGGAGCTGGGATGACGTTGCCGAAGACTTCGATCGCCTGTGCCGAGGCCCCGGCGATCCGGGGACCCGTGCGTTGGATCGGCGATGAGCGCCGGCAGCGACCTCGTGCTGTGGCTCGCGGCCTGGCTTGCAACCATGGCCGCGGTCATCGCCTTCCGTGCGAGGCGACCGGCGACGGGGGCGGGGCTCGTCACCGCCTACCTCGTGAACCTATGGCTTCTACACTGGCTCGCCGCGTCCCTCTACCTCATCGATTCCCATCGCTTCTACGACGAGAGCGTGGTCGTCGCCGGTTTCCGTCTAAGCACCCTCGGACTCCTCGCGTTCGCGGTCGGTAGTGTTGCCCTGTCGCCAACCTTCATGAAGGGTAGCCACCGGTCGCGAGGATCGAGTGTCTCGTTCTCAGTCCACCCGGCGCTGCCCAAGGCCTATCTTCTGATCGGCGTCGCCTTCTACGTGTCCGCATCGACGGTACTCAGCGACCTCCCGACGGTGGGAGCCGTCGTCGGAGTCGGTCAGAACCTCTTCCTCATCGGCATCGCCCTGTATCTATGGCGGGCGTGGGAGAAGCGCGACTTCAGCAGCCTCGCCGGTTGGTTCGTCCTCACCCTCATGCTGCCGTTCGTCACGATCGTCGCACGAGGTTTCATCGGCTACGGGGCGGCCGCGGCCATCTTCGTGCTGGCCTTCCTGGCCAGTTTCTTTCGCCCCAAAGGCGTCGTTCTAGTTTCGGCCGTCGTGATCGGCTTCTTGGGGTTGTCGCTGTTCGTCGGCTACGCGCGCGACCGCAACGAGATACGTGCCGTTGTATGGGGAGGGCGACCGGTGCCAGAGCGCATCGAGCAGGTCTACGCCTCGGTCCGCGACTTCGAGCTGTTCGACGCCTCCAACGAGGACCATCTGTTGCGGGTCGATCAGCGCCTCAACCAGAACTACCTCGTGGGCGAGGCTGTGCGGGGGCTATCCGTCAGCAAGAACTACGCTGGTGGGGCGACGGTGTGGGATTCGCTGGTGTCGCTCGTCCCGCGCGCCGTGTGGCCCAACAAGCCGTCGGTCGCGGGCAGTGGCGATCTGGTCACCCGTTACACCGGTATCAGCTTCGCCGAGGGCACGGCCGTCGGCGTGGGTCACGTCCTCGAGCTCTACATCAATTTCGGAACCCCAGGTGT
>JBKJYP010000234.1:0-5838 GCA_046715695.1 Actinomycetota bacterium
AGGCAGCACTCGCCGAGGGCTCCCCGGACCCCGAGAATGTAATCTGAGGACATGACCGACGAGACGATGAACGAAGTGAACGAGGTCAACAAGACGGAAGAGGAATGGCGCGCAGAACTCGATCCCGAGGCTTATGAGGTCCTGCGGAACAAGGCCACTGAACGGCCGTTCACCGGTAAGTACGTCAACACCAAGGACGGCGGCATGTACCACTGCGGGGCCTGTGGAGCCACGGTGTTCAACTCGGAGACGAAGTTCGATTCCGGTTCCGGATGGCCCAGCTTCACCGAGCCTGCGGATCTCGAAGCGGTCGTCCTGATGAAAGACACCAGCCACGGGATGGTCCGGACCGAGGTCCTATGCAAACGGTGCGGGTCCCATCTGGGCCACGTGTTCGATGACGGCCCCGGCCCGACACGCCAGCGTTACTGCATCAATTCCTGCGCGCTCGACCTAGAAACCAAGTCCTAAAGGGAGTAGTTGCCACCTCGTCGACCATCACCCTGATCGCACAACCCGGCCCCCTTCCATCACAACCAAGTGCGATGCGAACGCCAGGGCATCACGAGCATCGTGCGTGACGAGAAGGGTGACCCCCTCGAAACCCTTCAGGGCCTCGGCGACAGCATGCCGTGCTTCGGCTCTCGCCTCATGATCGAGAGACGAGAAAGGCTCATCGAGAAGAAGGAGCTTGGGTTCTGGCGCGAGCGCCCGCAGCAGTGAGATCCGCTGGGCCTGGCCGCGGGAGAGTTGCGAGGGATCCCGTCCGGCCAGTTCTTCGAGGCCGTGCGAGGTGATGATGGCCCGAGCGAGCTCCCTTGCAACCCGTCGATCGTGACCGCGAGCACGGAGACCGAACGCGACGTTATCGAGGACATCGAGGTGAGGGAACAGAAGTAGCTCTTGCCAGACGAAACCCACGTTGCGCCCCTCGGTCTCGACCCGGACATTCCTCTCGGTGTCCTCGAGTACAACGCCGTCTAGTTCCACAAGCCCCTCGATCGGGATCATCCCGGCGACGGCTCGCAGCAGAGTGGACTTCCCCGCTCCGTTAGGTCCGACGACGGCAGTCACACCGGGCCCCGTCGAGAACTCGACATCGAGATCGAATCCTCCGATCGAGGCCGCGACAGCCACGACAAGAGTCATGCGCCCGGCACCCAGCGACCCCTTAGCCCGACCAGCACCGCGAGCGAAACCATCACGAGGACGAGGCTGAGCGCGATCGCCGAGTCGATATCTCGTTGAAGCTCGACGAAGACCGCCAGCGAGAGTGTCCGCGTCTCCCCGGGCAGGTTCCCTGCGAAAGTGATCGTGGCCCCGAACTCCCCCAGTGATCTCGCCCAAGCAAGAACCGCTGCTGCGGATATCGACGGGGCCAACAGTGGGATGGTCACCCACCTAAGGGTGCGTGAGGGACCGGCACCGAGTGCCCGTGAAACATCTTCGAAGCGCTCGTCGAAGGAACGAAGCCCGGACTCCAGTGTCAAGACGACCAGCGGGAGAGCGACGAATGCCTGGGCGAGGACGACGGCGGATGGAGTACCCAGGAGGTTCAAGCCCAGCAGGCCTCCGACGATCCCCGTTCGCCCGAACGTAAGGAGTAGCGCCACGCCTCCGACAACCGGTGGGAGGACCAGGGGTAACAGCGCCAGCGCTCGGACGAAGGATCGGGCCGGGGACCGGGTCCTAACCATGAACCACGCGAGCGGAGCGCCTAGACCGAGGGCCAGCAGGGTCGATACCAGAGACGTGACCACCGAGACTCGGATCGCATCGAGCACGGCCTTGGTCGTAAGGAGGTCCCCGATCCTGCTACACGGGGCGCGAATAACGAGAGCGATCAGAGGAAGCGCGACGAACGCAACGGCTATGCCCACGAGGACGGGCATCATCGGGTTGAGCTTCTTCACGGTGGACCGAACCCGTAGCCGAGCAAGAGAGCCCTGCCTTCATCCGAAAGGACCAGGTCGACGAAGCTCTGGGTCTGCGGCGGTGCGTCCTCGAGGGTGGCGATCAGGAACTGCGCGTGGATGTTGAACTGCGCCGGGATCGCGATAGAACGCACCGAATCTCCCGCAGCAACGACGTCGCTCCGATAAACGATGCCGGCGTCCGCCTCGCCCAGGGACACACGGCCGACGACGGCTTTGACGTCGAGCTCCAACGAGTCGACCTTCACATCGAGGCCTGCAGCATCGAAGACCTGCTCCGCATAGCGTCCCGCCGGACAGCTCTCGTTGCAGAGAGAGACGACCAGATCATCGTCGGTCAGATCCTCTAGTGCCATCACGTCTCCCGGGTTGTCGGGTGGAACGATGAGGGCCATCTCGTTCGAAGCGAAGACGATCGGAGCTGAGGCAGTTAGCCCGGCGGCAACCACCCTCTCCATGTTCTGCTCGTCAGCGGAGGCGAAGACAGCGGCGCGAGCACCGTTCTCGATCTGGGTTGCGAGGTCGGATGAGGACAGGAAGTTGAACCGCAATGACGGGTCGCCTCCTCCCAGTTCGGTGAAGGCATCGGTCAGCGAGGCTGCGGCGAAAACGGTCACCCGATCCTCGGGGCCCGATGAAGAACAGGCTGGGAGGAGGAGAGTCAACACAACCGCCACGCGAAGACTCAAGCTTGGCTCAGTACCTCTCTCAACTGATCTGGGCTGATGTTGCCGCCACTGCAGACGATCCCGACCTTGCGTCCCGCCAAACGCTCGCCCATCTTGACCGCGCCGGCGAGAGCCGCGGCCCCCGCTCCTTCCACAAGGTTGCGCGTCAACTCGAGGAGCCACAGGATCGCCCTGCGCATCTCATCTTCGGTCACGAGGATGAAATCGTCGAGACGATCCCACAGGATCTTCTGGGGAAGCTCGAATGCGGTGCGAGTGGCAAGGCCTTCTGCGAAAGTTTTCATCTCTCCCGTCACGAGGCGCTTCTGCTTCCACGACTCATAGGCTGCGGGGGCTGCCTCCGCCTGTACGCCGATGATCTCGACCGGATGACCGAAACCCTCGCTCGCCACGCAGACACCGGCAGCTCCGCTGCCTCCGCCGATCGGGACGATGATGGTGTCGATATCGGGCTGGGCCTCCATCATCTCGACCGCGTATGTGCCGACGCCCTCGATGAGGAGAGGTTCATCACCCGAATGGATGTATCGGAAACCCTTCGTCTCCGCCATCTCCGCGCAATGTTCGCGGGCGTCGTCGAAGTCCTTGCCGAAGAAGATGACTTCGGCGCCCAGGTCCTGCATCGATTGAACCTTTACGGGATTGGCCTCTTCGGGGACACAGACGATCGCCGGAACGGAGAACAGGTTGGCCGCGTAAGCGACGGACTGTCCATGGTTCCCCGTCGAGGCTGCGATCACCCCCTGGGCGCGCTCCTCCTCTGACAAACGTCCGATCAGGTTTATGCCTCCGCGGACCTTGAAAGCCCCGGTCGGCAGATGATTCTCGTGCTTCACCCAGACCTCCGTGCCCACGAGCCTATTCACCGCTGCATACGTCCGCAGCGGAGTGGGATCCAGATGGGGAGCGATCGCGACGCGCGCCTGCTCGACGCCGGTTCGGGTGGGTAGTTGCACGACTGCACGTTATCGTGACCGCGTGGATACCCCTTCGCGCTTCGCTGGCATCGAGGACATCAGGCAACGTCTCTCGAGCGCGGGTTACCTCGCCGATGACGAAACCTGCACGATCGTCCACCTCGCCGATCGCTTGGACAAGCCGCTCCTCGTAGAAGGCCCCGCCGGCGTGGGCAAGACGGAGCTAGCGAAGTCCCTCGCCGCGTCACTCGGGGTAGAGCTCATACGGCTCCAGTGCTATGAGGGCGTGGACGAGACGAAGACTCTTTACGAATGGAACTACAAGAAGCAACTCCTGCGCATCCAGGCCGGGGGTGGTGAGGGCTGGGACGAGTTGACCGATGACATCTTCAGTGAGCCGTTCCTGCTCGAGCGCCCGGTTCTGAAAGCGATCCGATCGAAGGAACCGGTGGTTCTCTTGATCGACGAGATCGACAAGCTGGATTTCGAGGCAGAGGCGTTGCTACTCGAGGTGCTCTCCGACTGGCAGATAACGATCCCGGAGATGGGCACCGTCTCGGCCGCCGGCCGTCCACTGGTTGTGCTCACCTCGAACAACGAGCGAGAGTTGTCCGAAGCGTTGAAGAGACGCTGCCTGTATCTGTATCTCGACTACCCGGCCCCCGAGCGCGAGAAGGAGATCGTCCTCAGCCGCGTCCCCGAGGTGCCCGACTCGCTTGCCGATGAGATCGTCAGGGTCGTTCGCAGCGTTCGCGATCTCGATCTCAAGAAGGCACCATCGATCTCAGAAACGCTTGATTGGGCCCGCACCCTCATCACACTTGGCTCTTCTTCGATAACCCAAGACGAGATCGAGCGAACACTCTCGGTGTTGCTCAAATATCAGAGCGATCTCGAGAAGGCCCATACGCATCTGGCGCGGGGAGCGACGAGAGGGACATGATCGATCGGCTCGTATCGTTCGCCGGCGCCTTACGACGCGCCGGAGTACCGGTCGCCGTAAGCCAGGAAGCCGATGCGATGCGCGCCCTTACCCACATCGATATCGGAGAGAAGAGACTCGTCCGGGCTGCCCTTAGGACCACCTTGACCAAGGACTCCAGCCAGAGTCCCGCCTTCGACGTTCTGTTCGACCTCTACTTCTCCCCCGGCCCCCTCCCGGTTGACGACGGGGTCGAGACGGCCATGGACGCGGACGAGTTCCGTGCCCAACTAGAAGCCGCTCTCGCTGCCGGAGATGGGGAAGCGCTCGAGAGGCTTGCCGCCCTCGCGGTTCAGATGTTCGGTCGGGTGGAGAACTCGACGACCGGTGCTTGGTACTCCCAGTACGAGGTCGTTCGGACCCTTGGGCTTAACGCCCTCGGTGCTCCGGCCGGGGACGAGCGGGATGGCGACCTGAGCGCGCGACTGGATCGGGAAGAGTTCGAGGCTCGTGTGCGCGTCTTCCGTGAGATGACGCTGGCCGAGACGCGGCGAAGGATGGCGGCGATCCGGGGGCCCGACGCGGTGGCCGCCTACGCGGCCCCCCCTCTCCCCGGCGATCTCAACTTCCTGTCTGCTACCTCTGACATGAACGAGTTGCGACGAGCAGTCAGACCGCTGGCCCGCAAACTCGCTACGCGCATCGCGATGAAGCGCAAGAGGGCGACGCGCGGGCAGCTCGATATCCGTCGCACCGTCAGACACTCGCTGTCGAGCGGAGGTGTTCCATTGCAGCCGGTGTTCAGGCACCGTGTCCCCCACCGGCCCGAGCTCTTCATCCTCTGCGACGTCTCTAGCTCGGTAGCGCGCTTCTCTCGTTTCTCATTGATGCTCACCCACGCGCTGCGCTCCCAGTTCTCCCGGGTTCGATCCTTCGCTTTCATCGACCGCATCGACGAAGTCACCCGCTTCTTCGAAGCGGAAGACTTCGGGGCTGCGATCGAACGCATGAATGCCGAGGCCGAGGTCGTGTGGATCGACGGGCACTCCGACTACGGCTCCTGCCTCGCGCAGTTCTCGGAGAGATACGGCCGAGAACTCGGCCCCAAGTCGACACTCCTGATCCTCGGCGATGCGCGTACCAACTACAGAGCCCGTCGCAGCGAGGCGCTCAGCGAGCTAACCCGGCGGGCCCGTCACACCTATTGGCTCAACCCCGAACCGATATCGGACTGGGACACGGGCGACTCCGCCGCGAGCGAATACGCGGCCCAGGTCGATCACATGGCCGAGGTCCGCAACCTCAAACAACTAGAGGCCTTCATCTCCGAGATCCTCTAACCCCGGCATCGACTTGATCAGAACGCGCCATATTGG
>JBKJYP010000235.1:0-2728 GCA_046715695.1 Actinomycetota bacterium
ATGAGCTTGCACTGCACACCTTGCACACGGAAGCCCTTGGACTGCTTGGCCTGTGCGGGAGCGATCAACACGGCGGCCATCAACACGGCGCCGGCAACGGCTATCAAACGATGACGTTTCGACATCCAGGGTCCTCCCCTCGTAGTACGACCCTGTGCCCTCAGAGGCGTAGCGATACAAGCACGAAAGCTGCGTATTCCTCGATGCAGTCTACGCGCAGAACGGACTACCTAGGACACTTCTACGCGAAGTATGTCTATACCCCTGACCAGGTCGATCGAATACACGATCTCGTCAGTTATCCAGTAGGTGGCGATCACGGAACCCCCATTCGGGGTGAAATATCCCTTTTCCGGGATCTTGCCTTTGTGGTCCACATCCAAGATGCGCATCCCGTGTTCGAGGAAAGAACTGGCGACCAGCCCGCCGTCTTGGAAGTCAGGGTGCTCGGAGAACCAGAGCGAGCTACAGCCGATGACGTTGACCGGGGGCCGTCCGTCCACAACGGTGCCGTTCTCGAGCCTGTACTCGTCGATCATCGACAGCGTTCTCGTCTTCTTCCAAGAGCGCGCATCGAATGTCATGAACGCGCCGGAATCCCCGTCACACCGGACCGAGAAGGGGGTCTCACCGCTGACCAGCACGAAGTCGTCCCGACCCTTGTTCGGCCACCGGACCGCGTGCATCAGCCGGGCGTCGGGGGCCGGTCCGGTCGCGAGGAGCTCGGGGGCGCTCGCCGTGCGCGAGTCGAGGACCGTAAGCGGCTGCGAGGCGGTGATGACGCGCCCGCGTGCGGCTTCGGTGACATCGAAAGAGGTGTAGGTGCGGGATGCCTCCCAATCCCCTGCCAACTGAGGATGTGAGGGGTCTCGCAGATCGATGATGGTCCCGTAACCGCCGTAGGCCCACTTGCACTTGTCGATGCAGGAGAACGTGTGGTCGTTGGCCTCGATCTCGGCGATCTTCGCAGGGGCTGCCTTGTTCTCGACGTCGTAGATGTGGAGCATCCCGCGCGGCGTCTCCTCCCCGATCAACAGGATCTTGCCATCGGTGTCGACGTCCTCGTTGGGGAACTGGAAGCCGGTCGGCGTGAAACTGAGGAGGGCCGGAGCCTCCGGATCGGAGACGTCGTAGATCGAGAAGCTCTTGAACCCGGAGACGTAGAGGTGCTTGCCCACCAGCCGGGCCCCGCTCGGCCCCCCTGCCTCGAAGGGCACGTTCGATAGGAACGTCACGTTGTCCGAGGAGATCCCGTGGGGCCCCGGCCCGGCGGAGACATGTGCCGGCAGGCCTAGGAGAGCGAGAGCGATGAGGGTCAGGAGCCGCCGCATGTAGGTCACATTAGACGCAGTACGCAGATGTTCCTCCTCCGTACCGCCCGGTCAGAGGGCCTAGTCGTCCTCGCCCTCGTCATCGTCATCGCCCTCGGGCTTGTCCTTCTTGGCCTTCTTGTCTTTCTTGTCTTTCTTCTCGTGCTTGACCTTCTTCTCGTGGTCCTTGCCGCGACCGGGCTTGGGCCCCTTGCGCTTCGAGTCCTTCGTGGCCTTGTCGGACTTGTCATCGGACTTGCCCTGGTCGTCGCCTTCCTCTGCCTGGCCCTCGCCCGGGTCCGGCTGTTGGATGTCGATGCCCGGATCGGAACTGGGGGCCCCGAAGGCGGGCAGGGCGCTGGCGACCATGGCGGCCGAGAGGATCACGAGCTTTAGTGCGGCGATGAACAAAGCGGCGGGGTGGCGCTTGAAAGTAGTCATAGGTAGGTGTCGGCCTGATGGCTGAGACCTTTAGCCGGGCCCCTAACCGACGGGCATGGACTTCTCGAAAAGGGTGCGGCCGTCGGGGGTCGAGATCGAGCTGATCTTCAGCTGACGGTCGAGGCCGGCGGCATCCAGCTCGACCAAGCCGAAACCACTATCGGAGAGGTTGACTTCGGTGTGGATCGGGTCGTTGTTGCCTTGATTGGCGTTGGGGAAGTCCGTTCCCGAGCAATTGAACTCGTACAGCGAGCCGTACTCGAAGTGGTGGATCAGCCGTTGGCCGTGTGAATCCCCGGACACGATGGCGATCGTCGCCGGGAGCGAGGCGAAGAACTCGAGGAGCTCGTCCCGCTCGACTTGGTAATCGTTGTGCCACCCGGGGTCATCGTCGGGCTTGTTGCGGAAGACCATCGGAGAGGCCACGATCTGGACCGGCGCGTCGGACGCACTCATCCCGGCTTTGAGCCACGCCTTCTGTTCGTTCCCGATGCGCGACTTGTCCGGGCCGTCCAGGGCCTCGGGATCGGTCGCGTACAGACGGCAATCCAGAGCCCAGATGTGAACGTCACCCCATCGCAGGTCGAAGTACTCGGGGGTTGGGTTGGCATGCAGGTCGTCGAACGCGTCCACGGCATACGCCTGGATCGTGCCCGACCAGCCGTTATCGGCCTGGTAATCGTGGTCGTCCTGCCAGAAGAGCAACGGCGTCTGCGCGATCAAGGCTTCGACCTGCTGGTCCCGGAGGAGCCGGATCCACCTTGATTGGAAATGATCTGCGCGCCGAGCCAGCGCAGTGAGATCTGCGTAGCCCCAGTCACCCAAGTGCAGGTAGATCTCCGGCTCGAGGGAACGCGCTCGTTCGAAACTCGGGTATTCGGTAACGCGTCCTGACGTGCACGACGCGAAAACGAACCTGACTGCGGAGCCGGAGGGCGGCGGGGTCTTGAAGCGGGCCACCGGCCCCGGCACAGCAC
>JBKJYP010000236.1:0-5332 GCA_046715695.1 Actinomycetota bacterium
AGTGTCGTATCGCCGATCCCGCGTCGCGGAGCTTGCGCGGCACGAGCCACGCTCACGGAATCCTGGGGGTTTATCGACCCTCGGAGCCACGCGAGGAGGTCCTTCACCTCCTTGCGCTCGTAGAAGCGCACGCCGCCCACGACCTTGTAGGGCACCTCTTCCTTGGAGAAGATCTCCTCGAGCACTCGAGACTGAGCGTTAGTCCGGTAGAAGACGGCAGCATCGACCAGGGCATGCCCGAGTTCTTTCAGGCGCGTGATCTCGCCCGCAACCCACGCAGCCTCGTCGTGTTGGTTATGCGGGTGATACCGAGTGCTCAGCTCACCGGCGGTTGATTCCGTCCAGAGGGACTTCGGCTTGCGCATCGCGTTGTTCTCGATGACGGCGTTCGCTGCGCTGAGGATCGTCTGGGTCGACCGGTAGTTCTGCTCCAGCGTTATGACGTGCGCATCCGCCCAGTCACGCTCGAAGTCCAGGAGGTTCTTGATGGTCGCACCCCGGAACGAATAGACCCCTTGGTCGGCGTCGCCCACCACGAAGATGTTGCGCCACTTGCCGGCGAGCAAGGTCGAGACGCGGGCTTGAGCATGGTTCGTGTCTTGGTACTCGTCGACGAGCACGTGGATGAACCGCTCTTGGTAAGCATTGAGCACGTCGGGGAAGCGATCGAATATCTCGACGACCTTCATGATGAGATCGTCGAAATCCATCGCTGAAGCGGCCGTGAGCCTCGACTGATAGCCGGTGTAGACCTCGGCCACGGTCTTCTCCCAGGGGTTGCTTGCGAAGTCAGAGTAGATGCCGGCGTCCATCAGCTTGTTCTTGGCATCCGAGATCGATCCGGCGATAGCCCTTGGTGGCGTGCGCTTCGGATCGACGTTCAGGTCCTTCATTACGGACTTGATCAACCTCTCGCTGTCGGATGCGTCGTAGATCGAGAACGACGACCGGTAACCGAGCTTGGGGGCCTCCCGCCGGAGGATGCGCACACATGCAGAGTGGAAGGTGGAGACCCACATCTTGTCTGCGACCTCGCCGACGAGCTCGCCCACCCGCGCCTTCATCTCGGCGGCGGCTTTGTTCGTGAACGTGATCGCGATGATCGAGTAGGGGGAAACGCCTTGCTCGACCAGATAGGCGATGCGATGGGTGAGCACCCGGGTCTTGCCCGAGCCGGCTCCGGCAACCACGAGAACGGGCCGGCCCCCGGGGTGGCGGATCGCCTCACGCTGTACCGGGTTCAGGCCTTCGAAGAGATCTTCCACCAGAGCATCTTCGCCTGCTTTCGCTCGGCCGGAGTCAGCCCCGCGACGAGGTAGACGCCCACGTACCCAACGAGGGCGGCGGTGCCCGTCATCAGCAGATCGACGCTCCAGGCCTCCGGAGCGATCCCGTGCGCGACCGCGGCTAGGACGGCCGACGCGGCCAGCGGCGGGAGCAAACGTAGATAGTCACGGTCGTACGGCTGGATGTGCACGAACTTCCTGACGAGGGCTAGTCGAGCCAGCTTCGACGCGGTGAATGTTGCCGCGTTCGCGATCGCGGCACCTTCCATCCCGTAGCGGGGGCATAGCAGGAACGCGAGCCCGAGCACCATCACGAGTGAACCCGCGTAGACGAGGAGGTCCCAGCCGGTGCGCCCAACCATGATGAGGATGAAGCCAACACTGCCCGTGAGGATGTTCACCAATTGACCCGCGATCAAGATCAACAACGCCGTACGCCCGCTGATGAACTTCGAACCGAAGATCGGCAGCACGGCGTCGGGAGCGACGGCGAGCAAGACGAAGACCGGCAAGGTTGCCGCCACCGTCCATCGCGTCAGCACCTTGAAGAGCTTGTCCAGCCGCTCCCTCTCGCCTCGGTGATGCAGGTCGGCCACGTACGGGCTGAACATCAGGCTCACCGACGTCAGGAACAGAACGATCATCTGTCCGGCCCTCAGCGCGGCGGAGTAGACCCCTACCTCGACGTCACCCACGAAGCGCGTGAGAACGAACAGATCGGCCCAGAACAACAGCTGCGAGAACAGGGCGGCAGGAGCCCGGGGGCCGGCGTAACGCCACAGCTTCGCCATCGCGCCTTCTTCCATGGGCTCGGTCCCCCAACCCGAGCTACTGCGAGCCCAGAACATGTAGGCAGCGACCGAGGCTGCGACCCAAGAGGCTGAGTAGGCCGCGGCCGCGACCCATTCGGCTTCCGAGAAGCGCCACGCAACGACCATCAGGACGAGCCAGAGCAGAGGTTGCCCCGCCCAGAACACATAGAGGGTGGGCTTCATCTGTTTCAGGCCGCGCGTGGCCGCGAGCCACACGTTGGCGAGCGCCAGGAACGGCAGCCCGGCCGCCGCCGCCTCGACCGTCCAGCGACTGGCTTCAGGGTCGAGAGAGAATGCGCCTCGGATCGCGTCGGCTCCGGCGACCGCACAGATGGCGACCAGCATGCTGATGCCGAGGGCGATCGCAGCGGCTCGCGAGACCTTGGCGCGGATCCGGTCGAAGTGGCCCGCACCGGCCTCGATCGCGACATCGCGCAACACGGCCATGTCCATCCCGGCCCTCGTCGCGAACGACGCGACGAACGCAGCCTGGGTGACGACGGTGACGACGCCAAAGCCCTCGGCTCCGAGCGTGCGCGTCATCAGGATCTGCGCGGCGAAGGTGGCGAGCGCGGCGACCGCTATGCCGGCAACGTTCTGGGAGGTGCCGCTCAGGATGGTTCGGTAATCGGAGGAGCGGGAGCTCGGGTTCTCCTCTGTCATTCCCATTCGCTTGTGGGAATGGTCCTCATTCCCATTCACTTGTGGGAATGCTCCTCATTCCCATTCACTTGTGGGAATGCTCCTCATTCCCATTCGATGGTGCCGGGAGGCTTCGATGTGATGTCGTAGACGACGCGGTTCACACCCGGCACCTCGCCGACCACACGGGTGGAGATCCTCTCGAGCAGGTCATAGGGGAGGCGAGCCCAATCGGCGGTCATCGCATCCTCGCTCGTCACGGCTCGCAGAACGATCGGGTAGCCGTAGGTGCGTTCGTCGCCCATCACGCCGACCGAACGGACATCCGGAAGCACCGCGAACGACTGCCATATCTCGCGCAGCATCCCGGCTTTGCGGATCTCGTCGACGACGACTAGATCCGCGGCCCGCAGGATCTCGAGCTTCTCAGCCGTGACCGCACCGATGATCCGAACGGCGAGACCGGGGCCGGGGAACGGCTGACGCCAGACGATCTCTTCCGGGAGACCGAGCTCCTCGCCGACCCGCCGCACCTCGTCCTTGAACAGGACACGCAGTGGTTCGACGAGGGTGAACTTCATGTCTTTCGGGAGTCCGCCGACGTTGTGGTGACTCTTGATCTTGGCGGCGTCCCTGGTTCCCGACTCGATCACATCGGGATACAGCGTTCCTTGCACGAGGAAACGTGCGTCCTCCAGTTCGTCCCGCGCTACCTCTTCGAAGACCCGGACGAAGGTCTCGCCGATGATCTTGCGCTTGGTCTCTGGGTCCGTGACGCCGGCGAGCTTCTCGAGGAAACGGTCCTGAGCTTTGACGTGGATGAGATCGATCTTGAGGTGACGTTTGAAGGTGTCCTCGACCTGTTCGGCTTCTCCGGCTCGCAGCAGACCGTGGTCCACGAAGACGCACGTAAGTTGATCGCCGACGGCTTTGTGAACGAGGGCCGCAGCGACGGCGGAATCGACACCCCCCGAGAGTCCGCAGACGATGCGTTCGTTGCCGACGGCGGCTTGGATCTGCTCGACCGCGGTGTCGATGATCGAGGTCATGGTCCACGAAGGGAGGAGGTCGCAGGCCTCGTAGAGGAAGTTCTTGAGTAGGTCGGTCCCCCACGGTGTGTGCGCGACCTCGGGATGGAACTGGACCCCGAAGAGCCGGCGAGCTTCGTCTTCGAAAGCTGCGATGGGAGAGGCGGGCGTGCTTCCCACCGTGGTGAAACCTTCGGGCGCGGCGGTGACTGAGTCGTTGTGGCTCATCCACACGGTCTGTTCCTCGGGCAGGTTCTCGAACAGAACGGAGCGGCCCCCCGAAGCAGTGAAGTCCGTCTTGCCGAACTCGGCGATACCGGTGGCCGCAACTTCACCGCCGAGGGCCTGGGCCATGGCTTGCTGGCCATAACAGATCCCGAGGACCGGGGCGCCCAGATCGAAAAGGCCTTCTTGGACCTTCGGGGCGCCGGATTGATGGATCGACTTGGGTCCGCCGGACAGGATCAGACCGGCAGGCCGGCGCGCCTCGATCTCGGCCAGGGGCATGTCGTGGGGAACGATCTCGGAGTAGACGTGGCATTCGCGCACGCGCCGGGCGATCAGCTGCGCATACTGCGCCCCGAAGTCGATCACCAGAACGGTGGGGGGCTTTTCCATAAGAAACCTTACCGCGGGGCTTTTCCCTACTTCGGTAACGAGGCCTCGACGACGACAGACAAACCGTCGTTGTCCGAGGCAACCCCGTGATCCTCCAGGCCCGCTTTCAGGCAAAGCTTGCGTACCTTGGCCGTGATGTCCTCGGACATCTCGAGGAGAAGCCATCCGCCGGGGCTGAGCCACTCGGGAGCTTCCCTGATGGCCTGGCGCATCAGGCCGAGGCCATCGGCGGAGGAGTCGGTCAAGGTGTAGATCGGCTCGTGCTCCTTGACCTCGCTGGGGAGGTCGTCGACCTCGCCGGCCGGCACGTACGGGACGTGAGATGTGATGACGTCCACCGACCCACGGAGCCGTGCCGGGAGACCGCCGTACATGTCCCCGCGCTTCAAGGTGAGGTTGGTGATGCCGAGTGCCTTCGCGTTGGCCCGTCCTTGGCGCAGGCCTTCTTCGGCGATGTCGGTCCCCCACACCTCTGCGGCACGGAACTCGTCGGCCAGCGCGATCGCGATGGGCCCGGCCCCCGTGCATGCGTCGAGGACGATCGGGTTGCCCTTCCTCTTCTTCAGCTTCTTCGCGGCGCGATCGACGAGGAGCTCAGACGAGGGCCGGGGAACGAAGGCACCGGCCTTGACCTTCAGATCGAGGCCGTAGAACTCGATATGCCCGGTAAGTATCGGGAGCGGCTCGCCGGCGGCCCGGCGCGCGACAAGGGCGAGGTACTTGTCCCTGGCGCGCGGGGTCGGGGGGCCGAGCTTCTTGCGCTCGACCTCCTCGATCGTGACGCCGAGGGCGGTTGCCAGTAGTGCACGGGCTTCGTGGGCGTGGTCGTGGTCTTCGAAGATGTGCGAGGAATCGGTGAGCACGCGCTCGCCGACCTCTAGCAACTCGGGGACCGTCCGGGGTTCGCTCATATGCGGAGCGAGACCTTACATGCGGAGGACTAGAG
>JBKJYP010000237.1:0-2572 GCA_046715695.1 Actinomycetota bacterium
CTCCAGCAGCGGGCGCTCCTCTACGGAATCGTCGGCGCGCTGGTCCTCCGCGGCGTCTTCATCGCGGTCGGCGCCGCGGCGATCGCCCGGTTCGACGTCGCGTTCCTCGTCTTCGGCCTCGTGCTGCTCCTGACCGGAGCCAAGATCTTCAAGGACGCGCGTGCCGGCAAGGGTCACACGGTCGAGGTCGACTCCCTGCGCAGCGTTCGTATCCTGCGGCGCCTCGTGCCCGTCACCAAGGAGTACGACGGACCGCGACTCCTCGGTCGGGTCGCGGGTCGTCGGGCGGTCACTCCGTTCGCCGTCGTCGTGGTGGCGATGCTGGCCACCGACGTGGTGTTCGCGGTGGACTCGGTTCCGGCGGTCTACGGCATCACCAACGACCCCTACCTGGTCTTCGTCACCAACGCCTTCGCCCTGCTGGGTCTGCGTGCGCTCTACTTCGTCCTCGAGGGAGCCCTGGCAGCGTTGGTCCACCTGGGCTACGGGTTGGCCGCCATCCTCGGCTTCATCGGCGCCAAACTCGTGGTGCACTGGGCACACGTGCGGTGGGAGTCGGTCCCCGAGGTCCCCACGTTGCTATCGCTCGGGGTGATCCTGGGCGTCCTCGCAGTGACAGTCGTGACCAGCCTGGTCGCGAACCGGCGGTCGGCGCCGGAGGCCCCGTCGTCCTTGGGTGAGAAGGTCGAGGTCGGCCAGTGAACGCTCGTTCCAGTCTTCGCACGGCCGAGGGCGTGGGTATTGGCGTGCGAGTGCTGCTGGTCGAGGACGACGAGGCGGTCGCGATGTCGTTGCGTCGCGGCCTGACCCGGTACGGGTTCGAGGTCACGTGGGTGGGGACCGGTGCTGAGGCGCTGCAAGCGTCCACGGTCGACCTCGTGCTGCTGGATCTCGGGTTGCCGGACACGGACGGTCTCGACGTCTGCCGCGCCTTGCGGGCGCGCACCGACGTGCCGATCATCGTCATCAGCGCCCGAAGCTACGAGGCTGACCGGGTCGCGGGCCTGGAGCTGGGAGCCGACGACTACGTTTCCAAGCCGTTCGGGGTACGCGAGGTGATCGCCCGGATCAGGGCGGTCATGCGCCGCGTGAACGCGGATCAGAGACGGCCCGAGACGCGCCGCTACGGGCGGGTCACGATCGACCGCAAGGCGGCGCGGGTGTTCCTCGACGGTGCCGAGATGCAGTTGCCCCGCAAGGAGTACGAGCTCCTCGCGTTCCTGACCGAGGAGCCGGGCGCGCTGATGACGCGTGAACAGATCATGGAGGCAGTCTGGGACGCGAACTGGTTCGGTCCCACGAAGACCCTCGACGTCCACGTCTCGGCGCTGCGCCGGAAGTTCGCCGAGGTCCTGACGATCGAGACCGTACGCGGCGTCGGCTTCCGGCTCGTCGTCGACGCCGCGAGCACATGATCCGGCGGCTGGTCGTCAGCTACGTGGTGTTGGTCGCCGTGGCGTTGACAGCGTTCACGGTCCCGGTCGCGTTCACCCTGACCGATCAGCTGCGGGACGACACCGAGGCGGCCGTCGGGCGCGAGGCGACGACGATGGCGCTGCTGCTGGGACGTGCGGATCCCGCCTCCCGTGACGCCCTGAACCGGATGATCCAGGCCTACGAGGAGGAGACACCTGGCCGGGTGGACCTGCTCCCGACGTCGAACGGTGGCGGTACGACGGCCCGGTGGACCGATGACGCGCTGGTCCTGACTTCTCGCGCGGCTGACAACGGCGCGGTTCGGATCACCTACCCCACCAGCGAGCTGAACGGGCGGCTCTGGCGGATCTGGGGGTTCCGTGCGCTACTGGCGGTGGGGGTCGTCGGGGTCGCTGCCGTGCTCGGTGCGCTCGCCGCGCGTGGGCTGACCCGACCGCTGCGGGAGCTGCATGCGATGGCCAGCAGGTTCAGCGACGGGGACCTGACGGCCCGCTCGCCGGTCACCGGCCCGCCGGAGATCCAGGACCTGGCTCGGACCTTGAACTCCGGCGCCGAGCGGCAGGAGAGCCTGATGGCCGCCCAGCGGGTGTTCGTCGCGAACGCCTCCCATCAGCTCGGCACGCCGCTGACGGCGCTCCGTCTGTCGCTGGACAACATCGCCGACGGCGTCGATGACCCCGACGTGCGGGAGGACGTCGAACAGGCGACCGCCGAGGTGGTCCGGATGAGCCGGCTCGTCAACGGACTGCTCGCGCTAGCGCGCGCCGAAGCCAACGCAGCCGGCGTAGAGCCGGTCTCTGTGGCCGATGTGATCGAGCAGCGGCTGGCCGTCTGGCGACCAGAGGGCGCCGAACGCGGCGTCGGCTTCCGGCTCAGTGGTGCATACGACGCCCGACCCATGGCGCTGGCAAGCCCTGGTCACCTCGACCAGGTGCTGGACAATGTCCTGTCCAACGCGCTGGCCGTGTCACCCGGCGGAGCGACGATCACTGTTCACCTGGGGGTGATCGGGAGGAAGGTCGTGCTCGAGATCCACGACCAGGGACCCGGAATGCCGGACGGAGAGAAGGCCCGGGCGTTCGATCGGTTCTGGAGAGGAAGGAGTCTCACCGGCCGCTCCGGCTCCGGCCTCGGC
>JBKJYP010000238.1:0-4781 GCA_046715695.1 Actinomycetota bacterium
CTGTTGAGCATCGATACCGCTGCTGCGAATCACCTGCACGGCTATGTCCGCGGGCGCGACTGGCTCGTGACGCTCCTTCAAGTGATCAGTTTCTTAGGGGGCCCTCCATGGCTGTGGTTGATCGTCGGCAGCAGCGTGATCTTCACGTGGGTCAGGGGACGCCGCCGGCTCGCGGTCTTCCTCGCCGCGACCTGCTTGCTCGGGAGTTTCCTCGATACCGCGGTCAAGATCCTGGTGGACAGGCCCCGGCCCTCGCTGTCGGATCCCGTCGCGACCGCTCACGGCAAGAGCTTCCCTTCCGGTCACTCGATGAGCAGCTTGGTGGCTTACGGGTCCCTGCTGTTGGTGTTCTTCCCGGTCGTGCCGCGCTCGAAGAGGGTCCCCCTGGCGCTGGGCGCCGCCCTGCTCGTCCTCGCGATCGGCTTCACGCGCCTTGCGCTGGGTGTCCACTACATCACCGATGTCCTCGGGGGTTTCGTCCTGGGGGCGGCCTGGCTTGCCGCATCGGCGGCGGTCTTCAGGGTGTGGAGGCGAGAGAGTGGTCGTGAACCCGTCTCGCCTCTCCGAGGCCTCGAGCCCGAAGCCAAGAAAGACCTCGTCAAGGGGACTTAGCACTATTCGCACTTGCTAAATAGATAAAAGTCGCTAGACTCGAGATATGGCGACCCTGGGCGACGACTCGGCCACCAGGACCGCAAAGGTCCTGTCGCTGCCGACGCGCTCGGCGATCCTTTCCCACCTCTTGAAGACGGGCCCGAAAACGGTCAAAGAGATAGGCGACGCCTTCGGGATCCACCCGAACGTGGCCCGGGCGCACCTCGACCTCATGGTCGAGGCCGGGTTCCTTGCGTGCGAGACCCAGCGGCGCAGCAAGGGGCGCCCCGCCAAGGTCTATTTCACCTGGGAAGGGGAGACCGGCGCCCTGGCTGAGGCAGGCGTCGATGTTTCCGAGCGCATCGTCGACACGGCCAGCGAGATCGACGTCGAAGCCCGTGTCCTCGAACGACTCCTCGAGGACGCACAGGTCCAACTCCTAAGACTTAGACAACTGATCGAAGAAACCAGGAACAAAGAGAGAGAGGAAACGAAGTGACTGACTACGCCAATAAGGACGCATTGGTTGATACCGACTGGCTCGAGCAGCACCTGAACGACGACAGTGTCGCGATCCTCGAGATCGACGAGGACACGAGCGCGTACGAGAAGGGCCATATCCCGAACGCCCTCGCGCTCCACTGGGAGACGGAGCTGCATGACCTGCCGCGCCGGGAGTTCGTTTCTTCCGAAGGCCTCGCTCAGCTCCTGGGGTCCAAGGGGATCTCGAACGACCAGACGCTTGTCCTCTACAGCGGCAACAACAACTGGTTCGCGTCCTACGCCTACTGGCTCTTCAAGTACCGCGGCATCGACAACGTCAAGCTCTTGAACGGCGGTCGGAAGAAGTGGGAGCTCGAGAGCCGCAGCTTCGACCAGGACGAGCCCAGCCGCCCTGCTGCCACCTTCACGATCGGATCCGAGAAGCCCGAGCTGCGCATCTTCCGCGATGAGGTCATCGAGCGCGCGAAGTCTGCCGACAACGCCTGGGTCGACGTACGCTCGCCCGAGGAGTTCCGTGGTGATCTGCTCGCCCCGCCGCACCTGCCACAGGAGCAGGCCCAGGTTCCCGGGCACATCCCGGGGGCCGCGAACATCACCTGGTCGAAGACGGTCAACGAAGACGGGACCTTCAAGACAACTGAGGAACTGAAGGCTCTCTACGAGGCTGAGGGGATCACGGCCGATAAAGAGGTCGTCACGTACTGCCGTATCGGCGAGCGCGCTTCGCACTCCTGGTTCGTTCTGACAGAGCTGCTCGGTTTCGAGAACGTCAAGAACTACGACGGTTCCTGGACCGAGTACGGCAGCCTCGTGGGAGTGGGCGTAGAGAGATAACTCCTGTGCGGGTCACGGTTGTCTGCTACGGAGCCTTGCGGGATCACTTGCCCGAAGGCTCCGACGGCAGACGAGCCGAGATCGACGTTCCTTCAGGGACGACCGTTGCCGATCTGCCCGAAGCCATGGGGGCCCCGCGTCGACTGCTTGCGGTCGCATTGATCGATGGTGAGCCGGCGAGGCTCACGGACGTTGTGCCGGACGGCAGCGAGATAACCTTGATGCCACCGTTCTCCGGCGGAAGCTGAAGCTGAAGCTCAAGAGGGAGCATGCCGATGGCGCAGCCCAAGACCACACGCAAGACCACCGCCCGACGTTCACCCGTCTCTCGAGCCAAGCCCGCTACCAACGGCCCTCTCACGTCCTACAACCCTGGGACGGGTCAAGTTCTGGCCGAGATCGAAGCGACGCTTCCCGAAGAGGTTGCGAACATCGTCGAGCATGCGCGCAAGGTGGCGCCGGAGTGGGCAGCGATCGGTCCTAAGGGCCGGGCGCACATCCTCAAAGAGGTCCGGGTCCGCATCTACGAGATGGCCGATGAGATCGTCGATGTCGTGTCCTCCGAGAACGGCAAGCCCCGCGCCGAGGTCTGGGCCCACGAGATCGTCCCCACCCTCTTGACGCTCGCGTATCTCGAGCGCGCTACCCCGAAGGCACTTGCGCCCGAGAAGATCGGCCGTGCACTCGGGTTGGTCGCCGGCGGTGCTTCACACATCGAGTGGCGTCCGTTCGGGGTGGTTGGCGCGATCGGACCGTGGAACTACCCCTTCTTCAACACATTCCTCTCGTTCACGTCAGCCCTCTTCGCGGGGAACACCGTTGTCATCAAACCGTCGGAGGTGACACCGCAGACGGGTGAGCTGATCCGCAAAGCTCTCGATCCGCTCCCTGCCGGAGTTGCGACTGTCATCCAAGGTGGGGGAGCGGTTGGCGCTGCCCTCGTGGACGCCCCTTGCGACAAGATCTCCTTCATCGGTTCTCCACCCACTGGTCGCAAGATCTGCGAGGCCGCGTCTAAGCACCTCACTCCCGTCGTCATGGAGCTTGGGGGCATGGATGCCGCGGTTGTTCTCGAGGATGCAAACATCGATACGGCTACATCCGGCGTCCTGTGGGGCGCCTTCATGAACACCGGGCAGACATGCTGCGCGGTCGAGCGCACCTACGTCTCCGAGAAGATCGCGGACGAGTTCAACGAGCAGTTCCTCGCGAAGCTGGCGAAGCTTAGGCAGTCCGCGGACGGCGAGCTCGGCGCGATCACGTTCGATCGCCAGTTCGACATCGTTTCTCGGCATGTGACCGACGCCATCAAGAAGGGCGCCACCGTCCTCGCCGGCGGTCCGGATGCCGGTCGCCACAACGAGGCCGGCACGCGGTGGTACGCGCCAACCGTTCTCACAGATGTGAGCGACGACATGGACGTCATCAAGGAAGAGTCGTTCGGACCCGTGGTGTCGATCGTGCGTTTCCAGGACGACGATGAGGCGATCACTCGTGCCAACGGTCAGGGCACCAACCTCACCGCGTCGGTCTGGAGTGGAAGTCGTTCTCGAGCCGAGCGAGTCGCGAAGAAGCTCAAAGCGGGCACCGTGACGATCAACAGCCACGGTGACGCCCTGGCCATGCCGTGGGCCCCGTGGGGAGGCGTTGGAGAGTCCGGTTTCGGTCGATTGAACGGTGAGCTCGGCCTCAGGGAGTTCAGCGTCCCGGTGCACGTGACCCGCAACCTCGTGCCCAAGTTGAAGAAGCTCTGGTGGTACCCATACGACCAGGCCACTGAGGACACGCTTCGAGGGGTCGCAGCCGTCCTGGGGGCACCCGGCATCGGGAACAAAGCGAAGGCCATCGGCGGCATGCTCGGGAACATCAAGAAGGCGGTCAAGGCCAAGCTCTGAAAAGTTCCGAAAAAGCCCGGGTTTGTCGGCGATGTGACAGACCCGGGGACCCTCCTCGCCCATCATCACCCCTGGCGGACATCAACCAAGGGGCGGGCGTGGGCGACGACGAGTCGGAAGAGGTACGGGAGGCCCAGCCTCCCGACCAAGAAGAGGTTTCGGATCCTGAGCCGCCTAGCGAGGAACTGAAGAAGCCCGAGAAGCGACCCAGAGGGGGCATGGTCAAGCAGTTCTGGCACTGAAGCTCAGGTCGGAATAATCCCTGGCCGATTGGGTTATGGTGCAGGAGTTAGGTTTAGTACAGAGCGTGAGTGGTTGGTCTAGAAATCCCTCCCAGATCTCGTTCGTTAGTAAGCGTAGGGAGGTGTTTTTCTATGGCTACCGGAAGCGTGAAGTGGTTCAACGAGGCCAAAGGCTTCGGCTTTATCACTCCTGAGGATGGCGAGAAGGATCTTTTCGTCCATTTCTCCAACATCGAGGCTGAGGGTTACAAGACCCTTGCCGAGGGTGCGAAGGTCTCCTATGAGTCCCGTCAGGGACAAAAGGGTCCTGAGGCGATCAACGTACGACCCATCTAGATCTTCGATCTAGTTGTCGAGTGAGGGATTTCCGTTGTCTAACAACGGTTTTCCCTCACTCGCCGCGTTCGGGCCCGTTTTGGAGCTCGAAGATGCGGGTCTCTATGCCTGCCAGGGCTTTTCCGACCATGGCTTCCATGTCTAGAGCGGCCTCAGCTTCGGCTGCCTGGTCCGGATAGCTCTTGGTCGCCGGGGAGCGCGGCTCGAACAGGACGCAACAATCCTGATGGGGCCGGGTCGAGATGTCGTAGGTGCCGATCTTCGTGGCGAGGTCGACGATCTCTTGCTTGTCCATCCCCACCAGCGGCCGCAGCACCTGAGCTACTGGCACCGCCGCGTCTACCGTGCGGATGTTCTCGATCGTCTGAGAGGCGAC
>JBKJYP010000239.1:0-3300 GCA_046715695.1 Actinomycetota bacterium
GCGTCCCCAGTCATACGGGTCATCGACGATCGGAGTGAAGAAGTCGACCGTCTGGACGAGGGCTCGCTCATCGTCCAGGGCATAAACGGCCGCGTCGTCCGGGACGGAGAGCCCCACCAAGACGCGATCGCTCGATACAGGTGTCGTTGCGTGACGCAGGACCTGCGTCAGCTCGGCGCTACCGAGCTTGCACGCTCAACCCCCGCCGTGCGAGTAAGACGTGAGACGGACCTCATCACGCATCTATGACACCTCCTCTCTAAAGGGAGCAATCTAGTCATTCCTGCGGAGGAAGCGACGACTGTTCGGGGAGTGACCCTCTGACTAGGGGTGGATGGTTAGTTCGGTCGCCGATGTCGGGACGGCGATCGAGATGCCTCCCGGAACTCGCTTGATCTGAAGCGCCGACGAACCTGCGGTCACTTTCGGCAGAGCTGGCCAGCGGCCACGGAGGGTAAGCGTCAATGCATCCGACGAGCTGATCATTGCAGTGATGGGTGAGGACGTGTCGATCATCATGCGCGAGAGATCGAGAGACACGGCCCTCAGGTTGGTGATCGTGGCTGTGAATCCGTTCGATGTCTGGTCCTCAACGGCGGTCCAGCTGAGGCCTTCCATCAGGTACGGGGTGGAATGACCGAGCGAAGCGACCCCGCCCTCTGGAAGCGTGCCCGGCACTGCCTCTGGATCGGCCAGGTTCTCGGCAACGATGGAGCCCGAAGAGCCATCATCGGCGACGGCCATCCCATCGATCCAGTAAGCACCATCCGCATCGAGACGAAGCTGCCGGCCTTCAGGCATCTGGATCTGCTCGATCGCAGACTGCATGCTCGGATCCAGCGTGTAGCTGACGGCACGAGGGTTGGGGTCGCGCGTGAACGATTCGAGGTAAGCCGAGCCCTCGGCCCACTGATCCATCACCGCGAATGTGTAGTGCTCATATCCCGGGAACAGGTAGTAGCGGAACCGAAGTCCCTGCTGGAAGAACCGCGCGGCCATCGTTGTCACGCCACTCACCGGCACGAGTTCGTCATCGGTTCCGTGGAAGATCGCGTAGGGAAGGTTGAGGGCGTTCGAGACCAGCGGGTAAAGCAGCAACCGCGCGGCGCTCTCATCGACGCCGATCTCGTCGGTGGTGCACTCGTCCTGGCCGACAGGATCGCTTGCGCCCAGCCACAGCCCACAGGTCGGCGGGCCGACGATCACGAACGCGGCGGCGAAACGATCTGGATACAGCAGACCGAAGAGGTACGAGCCGAAGCCGCCCATCGAATAGCCGCTTACATAAGTGCGGTTCGCATCGACCGGGAAGAGCCGGTGGATATCACGCCACACCTCGAGCACGTCAGCATGTCCCCGTCCGAGGTACCAGCTCGAGGTTCCACGCGCGCTCGGCGAGACGACGATGCCGCCAAGGTAATCCCCCATCTGCGTCATCACGCGAGGTGTCCAAGCAGCAGCCGAGTTGGCCTTGCCTCCACGCCAGTGGAGCCAGAACGTCAGCGGAACGCGGGGGCCGACGAGCTCCTCGGGGATATAGAGCCCGTAGAACTGGAAGCGACCTTGGCGATAGTCCGCCTCGACCTGCACGCCTGGTGTGCTCGAGAAGAAGATGCGTTCGTGATAGCCGGGGCCGGGGGCCCAGGACCTCGTCGTCCCTTGAAGCAGAGCGCTCGTGTCAACGGTCGTGAAGAAATCATCGACCTGACCATCGAGTAGCGCCATGGCCTGGAGCTTGTCCATCCAGACGCGGACCGGTTCAGTAGGGCGGAAGGCAAGATTGAAGAGGTTGGCGCCTATCTCCGGCGTGTCGAAGAATCCGGTCGACCCTTCGTTCGACATGCCTGCCGCAACGGCCAGGTTGATGCTGCCGTCGCCGGACGTCACCAAGCGGCGCGGCACCGATACTTCGATCGCGTTGACGTAGCCGGCTGGGGCGAAAGCGGCGCGGCCCCCGGAGCCTGCGAGTGCGGTGGCGGTGCCGGCGGTTCCGGCGACATAAGACTTCTCACGCGATACGAATACAGTCACGTCCGTCTTCGCCGAGCTGACGCCGGCATCGAACGGAACCTCCGTGGACTCACCGCCTTCCTTCGTGTCGAAGAGAAGGGCGAGAGCTGTGTCGCCGGCGATCATCGTCGTGGTGCGAACGAGGACGTAGACGTTGCGCCCATCGGCTGCGACCCGCACCTCTTCGATATCTGCCTCGCGCGCTGCCCCCTCCGGATACGACGCATCGCCGTAGTTCTCTTGAGACGACACCGATCCGGGCCCGGGTACGTCGAGCTGGGAGCCCGCGGCTTGGGACAACGAGTCGGCCCTGTAGGTGCAGGGTTCGGCCTCGTTGAGGGGGTCGAGGATCTCGAGACGTTCTGCGTCGTCACCGTTGTCGGCGCCGTAGTCGTCGAACAGGAAATCCTGATAGATGAACTCGCCCCGGGAGTAGGTGCTGGCGCCTCCGTAACGAGCGGCGGCCCCCGTCCAATCACCGATCGATCCGTCCACCTTCTTCCGGGTGGGGCGAGCCGAGCCTCGGTCGGTGGCCTGTTGGGTCGGGCCGGGGGCCTCGGGGCCTGCTACCGGCGGAGTGATCGGTTCGGGGAGCGGCACGAGACACTCGCCGGGCCCCGGGGCTACGGCAGCAGTGGCCGGCGCCGGAGCGAGCAGGGCGAGCAGAAGGAAGCCAGAGAGAAGTTTCGTCCGCACCATATGGAATCTTCTGCCCCCGAGACCAGACTCCTACCCAAATAGTCTGAAGAGATGGAAAGACCGGTGCTCCTCTACGACGGTGGATGTCGCTTCTGCCGGGCCTCGGCCCGCTACATCCAGCGGGCCGACCGCAAGGACCGGTTCGCGTTCCTCGCCTTCGATGCCCCCGAAGCGGCTTTCTTGGTCGGCGCTATCACCCAGGAAGAGCTATCTGCTTCCTTCCATCTCATCGGGACCGATGGGGATCGCCTCTCCGCGGGGAAGGCGGCGATCGAGGTGATGAAAGGACTCACGTTCCCTTGGTCCTGGCTCGGCGCCTTCCTCGAGGCCTTCCGTCTCGAGCCTCTGGTGCAACGCATCTATGAGCTGGTCTCGGCCAACCGCCCCAAGCTGAGCCCTCGCGTCAAAGACGCGCCGGGCCCCCACGTCTTCCCCTGACCCGAATCGAGCCCGCTGAGTGAGGGATATCAGTCGGTCGGCTCAACCGGTCAACGCAACAAACTCACTGAGCTTCTCTGCTGGGGTGGACCAGCCTAGGGTTTCTCGTGGCCGCTCATTGAGGCTATCTGCCACGGCCTGGAGTTGAGCTGC
>JBKJYP010000240.1:0-5641 GCA_046715695.1 Actinomycetota bacterium
CCCAGCCCACCCGCCCTGGTTGTGGGCGCCACCGGATGCTTGGCACGACGGTCGTGTGACTCTTCCGGCCGATGAGGTCCATCACGCGCGCCGCGTGCTGCGTCTCGCCCAGGGTGCCGCGGTGGTCGTTGCCGATGGTGAGGGCCGCTATGCCGATGGCCATCTCTATGCCGACGAGGTCTCGGTCCACGAGATCAGCCTCGAAGCCGGCAACGGCCCAGCGATCACCGTCTACCAAGCGGCCACTAAGGGCGGAGCGAACGACGAGATCCTGGAACGGCTCGGGGAGCTTGGGATCAGCCGTTTCCGGGTCTTCGAGTCCGAGCGGACCATCGCCCGGTGGAGTGCTGATCGCGCGTCCCGACTCGGACAACGCTGGGAGTCCATCGCCCGAACCGCGGGCAAGCAATCAAGGCACGCGCGGTTCGTCGAAACCGGGCCTCCGATACGGTGGAACGAGCTCAAAGGGGAGGTGGAAACGCAGCCGCATGCCTTGCTGCTGTGGGAGGAAGCCGAGGTATCCCTGAGAGACGCGCTGCCGCCCGAGCCGGATCGCCTCTGCCTGATCGTGGGGCCCGAAGGCGGCTTCTCGCCGGGGGAAGCCAGCGAGCTGAGCAAGTGTGGGGCGACGCCTGTGTCTCTCGGAAAAGGTGTCATCCGGGCGGAGAACGCCGCTTTCCTCGCCGCATCACTGTGCCTTTATGCCTACGGTGTCATCGGATAGTTTGGCGACCTGCATGTCTGCATCCAAGGTGGCCTTCACCACACTCGGCTGCCGCCTTAACCAAGCCGAGTCGGACTCGATGGCCGATGACCTCAACCGTCATGGCATAACCATGTCTGGCCCCGGGCACGCGGACCTCGTAGTCATCAACACCTGCACGGTCACGAGGGAGGCGACGAAAGCGTCACGGATGGCCATCCGGCGAGCGGTTCGAGACAACCCCGGTGCCAGCGTCGTGGTCGTGGGCTGTTATGCCGTATCGGACAGGGCCGAGGTCGAGGCGATCGAAGGCGTCGACCTTGTCCTCGGTAACGACGAGAAGGACGCGCTCTCGAAGGCGATCGGTCTTACGCCCACTCGCCCGGATCTGCTGCGGGTGGGCTTCCGGCGTTCAGGCGAAGTGCGCACCGAGCGCGTGCGTGCGAACCTCAAAGCCCAAACCGGGTGCGACGAGTGGTGCACTTTCTGCATCATCCCGACAACCCGCGGCCCCCTGAAGAGCCTGGATGTCGAGGCCATCCTCGAGGAGGCGCGGGCGAAGATCTCAGCCGGTGCAAGAGAGATCGTTCTGACCGGGGTCCATCTCGGCAAGTTCGGTTTCGACGAAGGCAAGGGCGACGGTGCCCTGGTCTCTCTTCTGGAGGACCTCTTGAGGATCGAAGGTCTCGCCCGATTGCGTTTGTCGTCGATCCTCTGCCGGCACCTGTCTCCGAGTCTGCTGGACCTCATGGCCTCCGAGCCGCGACTCTGCCGTTTCCTCCATGTCCCGCTGCAGTCGGGGGACGATTCGGTGCTGAAGGCGATGCACCGTCCGTATTCAGCCTCGGAATACCGAGATCTCGTTGGTGCCGCGATCGAGCAACTCCCCGGACTCGCTCTCGCTACCGACATCATCGTGGGGTTCCCGGGCGAGGATGAGAACTCATTCCAGGAGACGTGCAAGATGGTCGAAGACCTGCGCTTCTCCAAGCTCCATGTGTTCCGCTATTCGGCACGCCCGGATACGGCAGCAGCTGATATGCCGGATCGGGTGCCGGATGACGTAAAGAAACGCCGTTCCAAGACCCTGATCGAGCTCGGCAACGACATCCGCCGGCAGTGGCTGCTGTCGCACTTGCCGGGCCCGGTTCAGGTGTTGGTCGAGGACGAGCGCGAGGTCGATGGTGTCCCGGTGAGCTCGGGTCAGACAGACGACCACGTCCGGGTTTGGTTCGAAGGCGAAGGCATGCTCGGTGAGCTAGTCGATGTCGCCGGGACGGGAGTCAGAGCCGACGGTCTGAGGGGAGAGTTGATCCGTGCCTGACCAAAGTAGCGAGATCGGCTCGGCGAGATCGCCGAATGAACGCGAGATCGGCTCGGCGAGATCGCCGAATGATTGTTTGTTCTGCAAGATCGTCGCCGGCGAGATCCCGGCCGATATCGTGGAGTCCGGCGAACAGGTGATCGTGTTCCGGGACATCAACCCCGCGGCGCGCACGCATGTGCTGGCGATCCCGAAAGAGCACATCGCATCTGCCGCCGATCTAGATGCAACACATGCCGGCTTGCTCGGAGAGATGTTTGCGACCCTGGCCGCGGTGGCTGAGAAAGAAGACCTCGGCGGTGGTTACCGGATCGTCACCAACATCGGTCCCGACGCCGGCCAGAGTGTTCATCATCTCCATTTCCATCTGCTCGGAGGCCGGCCGATGTCCTGGCCTCCTGGATAGGGAAGAACATGAAAACAGACACGCAAGTGAAGATCTTCGTCCCCGGCCATCACGACATGGTTCGTCTCGTAGGGGCTAGAGACGAGTTGCTGAAGTTGATCGAGGGGGCGTTCGCAACCAAGATCCTCGTGCGCGGCAACGAGATCGTCCTGACAGGCGAAACGACCGAGACGGAACGCGTGGCGACCCTCTTCGAGGAGCTCCTCGGGCTCATGGATCGGGGCCACCTCCTGACCACCGATTCGGTGGGCCGGTCGATCGATCTGATCAAAGGCGGGGAGGGGACACCGACTGAGGTCATGTCGGACACGGTCCTCGTGGCGCAGACGGGCAAGCCCATCAGGCCCAAGACGCCGGGCCAGAAGCGCTACGTGGATTCGATCGGCAAGAACACGATCGTCTTCGGGATCGGACCGGCGGGAAGCGGGAAGACCTACCTTGCTGTAGCGGCTGCGATCAGAGCTCTGCGTGCGGGAGACGTCACTCGTATCGTGCTCACACGTCCTGCGGTCGAAGCCGGCGAGCGTCTGGGTTTCCTTCCGGGCGACCTCGCAGCGAAGATCGACCCTTATCTCAAACCTCTGTTCGATGCCCTGTACGAGATGATCGAACCCGACACTTTCAAGAGATACATGGAACAAGGAACGGTGGAGATTGCGCCGCTGGCGTTCATGAGGGGGCGGACGCTGAACGATTCGTTCATCATCCTCGACGAGGCACAGAACACGACCCCGGAGCAGATGAAGATGTTCCTCACCCGGTTGGGTTTCGGATCGAAGGCCGTCGTGACCGGCGACGTGACCCAGGTCGATCTTCCGGCCGGGGCGCGTTCGGGTCTCATCGTCATCGAGGAGATCCTCACGGACATCTCCGGCGTCGACTTCGTCCACCTCGATGCCCGCGACGTTGTGCGCCACAAGATCGTCCAAGACATCGTCGAGGCCTACCGGTTGTTCTCCGAGAGCGGCAAGTGATGGATGTCTTCCTCGCCAACGAACAGACGTTGGAGGTCGATGAGCGCCGCCTCTCGGATCTTGCTCGCCACACCCTCGAGGTCGAGAAGATCGACGATTCGGCAGAGCTCTCGCTGCTGCTCGTCACGGCCGACCACATCCATCGCTTGAACCACCGATTCGCGGGTGAGGACCACGCGACGGACGTTCTGGCCTTCCCGATGATGGAGGACGACGAGGGTGAGCTCCTGCTGGGCGATGTAGTGATCTGTCCGGAGATCGCGCAGGGGAACGCCGGCAAGTTGGGCCACGCACTCGCTCATGAGCTCGACACCCTGATCGTCCACGGCACACTCCACATCCTCGGTTACGACCATCAAGGGGTCGAGGACAAAGCCAAGATGGAGCAACGCCTCAAAGAGATCCTGGATTCGTACAAACCAGGGAAGGTCTGATGGAACTCTCTGTATCGATCTGGCTGATCGCTCTCCTCTTGATCGCCGCCCTAAGTGCCATGGCTGAAGCCGTCATCTCGAGGGTCAGCCGGGTCAAGGCACATCAGATCGCGATGGACCGTAAGAGTGGACGGGCGAAGAAGCTTCTCAAGATCGTCGAGGATCCGGCCCCCTTCTTGAACGTTGTCGTCCTGGTCACGATCGCCTCGCATGTAACCGGGACCGCTATCGCGACTCGCTGGGCGATCGAGGAGTACGGATCCCGGGGAGTTACGGTCGGAGCGCTGGTGATGACGGCCGCGATCTTCGTCTTCGCCGAAGCTGTTCCGAAGACGTTCGTAGCTCAACGCACCGAGGGCGCCGCTCTCGCTGTTGCTCCCTTCGTCTACTGGCTGGGCAAGCTCCTCGGTCCGATAGGCCGGGGCATGATCCTTGCATCCAATGCGGCGATGGTCCTCGTTCCCGGCAAAGGGCTTCCCAAGGGTCCGTTCGTCACCGAGGGCGAGATCCGCCATCTCGTCGATGTGGCTGAGGAAGAAGAACAGATCGAGCAGGAGGAGCGTGAGCTCATCCATTCGGTCTTCGAGTTCGGCGACACGGTCGTCAGGGAGGTCATGGTTCCGAGGCCGGACATGATCACGCTCCCGGCCGATGCCCCGCTCCAGGAGGGCTTGGACACGATCGTCAAGAAGGGATTCTCCAGGATCCCTCTTTACGAGGGCGACACCGACAACATCGTCGGGGTCCTCTATGCCAAGGATGTCTTGAAGCGAGTCATGAACGGGCGCAAGACCACCAAGCTCTCTGCCGTGGGCCGAGCTCCTCTATTCGTGCCCGAGCAGAAGAAGGTTGCCGACCTGCTGCGTGAGATGCAACACCAGAGGGTCCACATGGCGATCGTCGTGGACGAGTATGGCGGAACGGCCGGCCTCGTCACCATCGAGGATCTTCTCGAGGAGATCGTCGGCGAGATCGTCGATGAGTACGACCGCGAGGAGTCGCTGATCGAGGAACTCGAGGACGGCACGCTTCGTGTCGATGCCCGGATCCCCATCGATGAGATAAACGAGCTACTCGGGGCGGAACTTCCTCACGAGGAATGGGACACGGTCGGCGGCCTCGTCTTCGGTCTCACGGGAAGGGTGCCGAAAGCCGGTGAGACCGTGAGCTACGACTCGGTCGAGCTCACGACCGAGAAGGTCTCCGGGCGCCGCGTGCAGAGGGTCCTTATCCGCAAGACGGCCCCATCCGAAGAAGGTTCATGAGCGTGTTCCGGTCGGGGTTCGCCGCTGTCGTCGGACGTCCCAACACCGGCAAGTCGACGCTGATCAACTCATTGGTCGGCGAGAAGGTCTCGATCACATCTAACAAACCCCAGACCACACGACACACGATCAGGGGAGTGCTGAGCACTGATGAAGGTCAGGCGATCTTCGTGGACACCCCCGGCTACCACAAGCCCAAGACGCGATTGGGGAAGAGACTGAACGCTGTGGCTCGCGAGGCGGCCGAAGATATCGATGTCGGCGTGCTCGTGGTGGACGGCAAGAGTGGGATCGGACGTGGCGACGAGCGAGCGGCCGCCGACCTGTTGACCTCGGGAGCTCAGACGATATGCGCCGTCAACAAGATCGACCTGATGAGCAAGAACGCGATCGCGGTCGCGCTTGACGATGCATCCAAGCTGGGTGACTTCACGCACTTCATCCCGATGTCGGCACGGACGGGGTTGAACGTCGACCTGCTGGCGAGATTGGTGATCGTGATGCTTCCGGAAGGTCAGGAGCTGTTCCCGAGGGA
>JBKJYP010000241.1:0-8531 GCA_046715695.1 Actinomycetota bacterium
GACGATAGAGATCCTGAAACCCCTTCAGGACGAGGTGCGCACAAGCAAGTCGGTGGATGTGCGCGTCCGAGCAACGGAGAACGAGGACCTAAAGCGGGTTTTCGCGGAAGTGGTCGACGGGTCCAACAACGTAGTGGGCGAAGCGGACTTCTGCGGCACGACCTTCTCGGGGTCGTGCCCGCCGCCACCGCCGAACCCGATCGTCTTCGAACGAGAGCAGATCGTCGATCTCAGTCGTGCTACGGCATCGGGGGAGCACAAGGTGCGAGCGACCGCCTGCGACGGACTGGGCTTCTGTTCGACTGCCGTCCGCCACTTCCAGCTCCAGCTGACGCCCCCTCCGGAGACCGCTGATGTGCTCGTGCAGGGGATCGAGGTCAACCAATCGACCCAGACGACCTTGAGTCCGGTCGAGGGACGAGGAAACATCACGCCTCTTTACAGTCCATTGCGCCTGGTCTCGGAGAAGGACACCCTGCTGAGGGTCTATCTCCTTGCCCGCGACGGCACCGCCACCGGCTACACGGGGCGACTGTGGATTCGCGTCGAGAGGCGTGACGGTTCGGTCGAGTCAAGGAGGCTGTCTCCAAACGCCGGCACGACATCAACGGTAGATGTCCCTACGTATCCCGCCGATGCAACCGAGCGCCGCAAGCTGCTCTTGCAGATGCGGGCCGATCTGACCCAGTCGCTTAATTTCGTTCTGCCGCAATCATTCATGACCGACGTGAAGCTCATCGAGATGAAATTCCAGAATGCCCGAGGGACCGACCTGATGGGCAGGCTACAGACTCGTTTCTTCCTTCCCCACCGGATAGGGATGAACGTGGTGTCGTTGTTCGGGCCCGCCTTTGAGCCAGCGCCACCGGCCCCCGAGAGGTCTCTTGAAGACACTCTTGCTTACATTGAAGCGGCCTTCCCTGTAGCCGAAGTGAGAGTGCTCTCACAACGTACCTGGCCGGTGGTGCCGGACCTCATCCTGCATCCCATCATGGGGGACTGCGGCTTCGCGTTGTGGGGCCTCTGGTCGTCGTTCGGAGGTGACGACGCCCCGGTCCGCCGGTTCAGTACCGATCCGAACGTCCGGCCGACGATGGGGATCGTGGGCAAGGGGGCTATGGACGACGCCTTGGGATGCGCCTACGTTGGGGGAACCCTAGGGGCATCTATCGAACGTGGCCTGGGGGTGGCGAGTTCGATCGTCCGCACCGGAGGGACCTTCGTAACCGAGCTAGCCGGCGACACCGCCGCGCAGGAGACTGGACACGTCCTCGGATTGATCCACGCCAGCAACTCTCACGGCGAGGCCGATGGCGGGGATGCCGAAAGTGATTGGCCCTATCCACATGGCACGGTCGGCGAGACAAGCTTCGGCGTCATTCTGACGCAATCCAGCGCTCCAACAGGGCCCCAAGACTTCGGTCGGTGGCAGATCAACCTCCTGGATCCATGTCCGCTCTCGATCGATCAGCGGTTCCCCTCATGCCCTGTCGCTGCAAACGACAACCAGATGTTGCACGACTTCATGTCTTACGGGACCAGCAACCACAACATCGCCCCCTTCGTAACTTCGAAGAACCGATGGATAAGTCCGCGAACCCTGGGCCGGATCTGGTCTGCAATCTGTGGCAGGTGCATCGGCCGGAGGGATCGCCGACTAGCGCAGACGGAGGGAGGTGTGGAGACCGCCGAGGACCTCCTCGAGCGCGTCGACGCGCTTCTTATCGATGGTGTTATTTCAGAAGACGGATCGATCACCCTCACGCCGCCACTTCGCAAGCAGATGGCGGCCGGCGTCGTCAACGAACCGTCGAGCGGGTCCTACACCCTCCGACTATTGGATGCAGTAGGGACGACATTGTTCGAAAGGAACTTCGAGCCGCTCGAGGTCGCGAGTCATACAACGCACGTTCAAATGATCCGCCAAGTGGTTCCTTACCGGGAAGGCATCAGCAAACTTGTCGTGCTGAAGGATGGTCAGGAGGTCGCCAGCCAGCAGGCCAGCCTTAATACACCCACTTTACGCGTTACGAGTCCAACAGGAGGCTCCGTCATGCAAGCGGGTACCTACCGGGTCACGTGGGAGGCCGCGGACGCCGATGGGGACCAGCTTTGGTCGTTGGTGCAGTACAGCCCCGACGGTGGATGGAGGTGGCAAGGGATCGCGTCTGTTCCTCCGGGCCAGCCGATGGAGGCCGATCTGTTGGTCGAGGAGATGATCCCTGGGCGATTCGGGATCATCCGCGTGAGTGTGAGCGATGGTTTGAACACCACGGTCGACGACATTGATGGGTTCACCTCTGTGGGCACCTCCGAATCCCCAGCAACAAGTAACGAAGTGAAGAGAAACGTCACGTTGCGCTTCCGGAAGGGGAAGGCAGTTGGCAGAGTGAAGCCCGCCGACGATGTTCTCGGGTGTGCGGAGTTCGTGCGGGTGGTCCTCACGCGAAGGGGCAAGCGCGTCGGGACAGCGACTACCAACCTCAAGGGCCGTTACAAGATCAAGGCCCCCCGGCGAGGCCGCTTTATCGCCCGCGCGACCGAGAGCCAACGAGGCGTCCTCACTTGCTCGGCTGCTTCTAGCAAGGTCGTTCGCTCACGCCGTCGATGACCATGAAAGGCCACCGACTAAGGTAGGAGGCTCGGGGCGTAGCGCAGCTTGGTTAGCGCGCAGCGTTTGGGACGCTGAGGCCGCCGGTTCGAATCCGGCCGCCCCGACCACATAACAGCCATAGACAAGGCCCCCGGGAGACCGGGGGCCTTGTTTGGCTAGTGTTGAAGAAGGGCTAGTACGTGGCTTTGACCGTGTAGGTGGCAGCGGCTCCGCCTCCGTACACGTACACACCCACGTACCACCAGTCGGCGGCGGGGGCCGAGATCGTGCACGTCTCGTTGATCCCGTTGGTCTGTTGGCGGCAGTTGTAGAGGGTTGCGGTGGGTCGTGCCCCCTGACGGACGTACAGGTCGAGGTCTGGGTTACATCCGAGCAAGCCGCACGACTTGGTGGATCGCTGCTCGACCACGAGCTGCGACCGGCCGGCAGGGACCTGGATCTTGTAGTACTTCCACGTGCCCACGGCGCCGTTGGTGTCTGACTTCGCAACGCCGTTCGTGAGTGTGAACGCGCCGGGGTCGGGGTCTCCCGTGGTGACCGTCACCGACTTCGTGATGGAGTTCGTGGCGCCCCCGTTGTCGGTGACGGTGAGTGTCACGTTGTAGGTGCCTGCCGACGCATATGTGTGCGACGGGTGGCGAACGGTGGACGTCTGTCCGTTCCCGAAGTTCCAGCTCCAGGCCGTGACTGTCCCATCGGAGTCGGTCGAGGTGTCTGTGAAATTGCAGGCGAGGTTCGGGCACGAGAACGTGAAGTTGGCCGTCGGCGAGGTGTTGCCCGCGCTGACCGTCACCGACTTGGTGGTGGAGTGTGTAGCGCCCCCGTTGTCGGTGACCGTCAAGGTCACGTCGTAGGTGCCGCTCGCAGCGTAGGTGCGCGACGGGTTCTGCGCCGTCGACGTGCCTCCGTCTCCGAAGGCCCAGCTGCGAGAAGCGATCGTCCCGTCGGAGTCTGTGCTGGTGTCGGTGAAGTTGCAGGTGAGCCCCGCACACGACGACGTGAAGTTGGCGACCGGGGGCGTGTTCGGTGTCGTGCCGCCGCTACCCGGCCAGCCGAGGCTCCATCCCAAACGCTCGTTCAGGGTGTCGGGGTCGTCCACCGTCGTCAGGCCGTTGGGACCGCGCATGTCCTGACCGGCATTCACGAGAGCCTGCCGGATCGCGTAGACACCGGCAGCATTGCTCGCCCGGCCGTTGGCCACGACATAGGTCGCAACTAGGCCCGCGGCATGTGGCGACGCCATGCTCGTGCCCGACATATTGGTGTAGCCACCGTTCATGTAGGTCGAGTAGATGTTCGTGCCCGGCAGGGCCAGATCGATCTTGCCGCCGGACGAGCTCACCGGGCTGCCTGCTCCGCTGCGGCTGTAGTTGGAGAAGCAAGCCATCGAGTCGTCCTTGTTCTCGGTGCACGAGGAGAAGGCGAAGCTGCCGGAGCCGAGCCCACCGGGCTTGCCGTCGAAATCGGCGATCGCGGAGATCGTCATCGCTCCGGGGTAGGAGGCCGGACGAGTGTCGTCGCTGTTGCCGAAGACACCGTCGGGGCCATACACGTCGCGGGTCTCGTTGCCTGCGGCGACCACCACGACGACGCCCTTGTTCACGAGGTTCTGGAGCGAGTCACGCTCGGCTTGGGAATAGCCGCTGCCCCCGACGCTCATGTTGACGACTTCGATCGTGGTGCTCCTTGCAGCGACCCAGTCCATCCCGGCGATGATGGTCGAACCGGTTCCGTTACCGAGTGCGTCGAGGACCTTGACCGCGTGCAGACGGGCTCCGGGCGCAACCCCGACGACGCCGATGGTGTTGTCCAGGGCCGCGATCGAGCCGGCAACGTGGCTCCCGTGGCCGTTGTCATCGTCGCCCGTACCGGTACACGAGGTTCCGAGCAGCCCGGTGACTGAGCAATTGGTTGAAGCGATCACGTTCAGATCTGGGTGATCGAGGTCGATCCCGGTGTCGATCACCGCGACGTCCACGTTGGCCCGCTCGTCGATACCGTCGATCTTGGCCACGGCGTTGCGTTCGGCCTCCATCCGGTCAATGCCGGTCGGGACCGTCTGCGCCGCGATCGAGATGGGCAGGTCGGGCTCGATGTAGGCGACGTCTGGGTCCTGGAGAAGTGACGCTTTCTGGTCCGAGGTCAACTCACTGGAGTAGCCCTGGATGACGTACTTGAAGACCTTGTCCGCCTGGGACTTGCCCTCTTTCTCGTGATCCTCGGCCTTCTTCTCGGAGTCGACGCCGTCTTTGAGGACGACGATGTAGGGATCGCTCTCCTTGTCTTTAGCCGAAGCCGGCGATATGGCCCCCGCCAGCAGGAGACCCAAGGAAAGGAATAGAGAGATCGAACGGAGATGCATGGAATACCCCCCTCAACTAAGAAGTGTTGCCCGGTAGCCCGATAGCCGCCTACCGGGCCCTACGGTATATGCCCCGCTTTGTGGCGTTTCAAAACCACCCATGAAGATTCCATGTGACACCCCACGGCTAGGATGCCTCGCACATGCAGACATCCCAAGAGGAACTGAACAAGGACCAGATCAAGCTTCGTGTCGAGGTTCCCGAGTCCGCTCTGGGTCCGGCCATCGATGCCGCCTACAGGCGCTGGGCCAAGGAGATCAAGGTCCCCGGTTTCCGCAAAGGCAAGATCCCCCGTCAGATCATCGACTCCCGAGTGGGGCCCGAGGTCATCCGGGAGGAGGCGCTCCGAGACGCTCTGCCGGACCTTTATAGAGATGCCCTGAAGGCCGAGGGCGTCGAGGCGATAGCGGCCCCCGAGATCGAGGTCGTGAGTTTCGAAACCGGCAATCCGCTGGTCTTCGAGGCCACGGTCGACGTTCGTCCCGAGGTCGTCGTGCCCGATCTCTCTGCGATCACCGTCGACCCGCCGGACGCCTCGGTCACCGAGAAAGATGTGGATGAGCAACTCGAGCGCCTCCGGGATCGCTTCGCCGAGCTCGAGCCGGTGGGCCGCGAGGCTAAGGAAGGCGACTTCGTCCTCATGGACCTGAAGGGTCACCGTCATGACGAGCTAGTAGAAGGAGCCAGCGCCCCCGATTTCCTCTACGAGGTCGGTTCTCGCACAGGCCCGGCCAAGCTCGACGAAGAGCTGATCGGCTCGCGTCCCGGCTCCATCCTCAAGTTCAACGACACCCTGGGGGCGGGCGGGGAAGAGACTGTTAGCGACGAGGTCAGCTTCACGGTTCTCGTGAAAGAAGTGAAGACCAAGAAGCTCCCGCCCCTCGATGACGCCTTCGCCAAGACGGTGGGCGAGCTCGATTCCCTCGATGCGTTGAAGGACGACATCCGGATGCGACTCGCCGACGTGAAGAAGAGGTGGGCGGGGGAGGAGGTCAGACGCATCGCGATGGATGCCCTCGTCTCGGCCTCTTCGCTCGAGCCACCTGAGAAGCTCGTCGATTCCGAGGTAGAGCACCGCTGGCACCACTTCGAGGACGACCTATCAGGTGCGGGCGTGAGCCTGGACGAGTACGCACGGCGGATGAACCTCACAGAGCTCGAGATGCGGCGCGACATGCGCAACGAGGCTCACGTAGCGGTGGTGGCCGAGCTCCTCCTGGAACAGATCGCCCGGGAGCAGGAGCTCGAGGTCACGGAAGAGGACTTCGGACGTCAGGTCGCCCTCATGGCCATGCAGGCCGGCCGAGACCCGAAAGAGGTCGCGGAACAACTCGTTCAGGGCGGGCGTTTAGGCGCTATAGCAGCCGATATCATGCGTCGAAAGGCTCTCGATTTCGTGGTTCAGAGCATCAATATCGTGGGTGCGGCGGTCGAAGAAGAGCCAGAGACCGCTTCCGAGGCCCCCCTGGACCCCGAACCGTCTCCGACGCAGTAGAAGGAAGGGACTTGATGGAACTCCAAGACCAGTATCAGAACTACTTGGTTCCCATGGTCGTCGAGCAGACGAGCCGTGGTGAGCGTGCCTTCGACATCTACTCGCGACTCCTCAAGGAACGCATCGTGATGTTGGGGACGCCGGTCGACGATCAGATCGCGAACCTGATCGTTGCCCAGCTCCTCCACCTCGAGTCCGAGGACCCCGACAAGGACATCAGCCTCTACATCAACTCGCCCGGCGGGATGGTCTATGCCGGTATGGCGATCTACGACACGATGCAATACATCAAGCCCGATGTCTCCACGATCTGTGTGGGCATGGCCATGTCGATGGGCGCGATCTTGCTGGCGGGTGGAGCTGCGGGCAAGCGTTACGCGCTGCCGAACGCCAAGGTCATGATCCACCAGGGCTCAGCCGGTTTCTCGGGGACGCCGACGGACATCGAGATCCATGCGAAAGAGGTTCTGTCCCTGCGTAAGCGGATGGCCGAGATCCTCTCGGAGCACACCGGGCAGCCCTTCGAGCAGGTCGAGAAAGATATCGACAGAGATCGCTTCATGATTGCTGAAGATGCGAAGGCCTACGGTATTATCGACGAGGTCATCAGCAGCCGCAGTAAGGCTGAAAAAGTTGGGGGAGCATTGACCAAGGGTGAGCCGGGTCGACTGATCGCAGCGGCTGAAGAAGCCGAAGCGGCCCCCGTCGCGAGTCCCGAGGCATAGAGCGCACGATGCCCAAATTCGGCGACGGTGGCGACCTCCTGAAGTGTTCCTTCTGCGGGAAGTCACAGAAGCAGGTCAAGAAGCTGATCGCCGGACCGGGCGTTTACATCTGCGACGAGTGCATCGACCTCTGCAACGAGATCATCGAGGAAGAGCTCGCCGAAACCCCTGAGCTCAAGCTCGAAGACCTACCCAAGCCGAAAGAGATCTACGAGTTCCTGAACGACTACATCGTCGGCCAGGAACAGGCCAAGAAGGTCCTTTCCGTGGCGGTCTACAACCACTACAAGCGCATCCAGGTGGGGGTTGCCGCCGACGGCGAGGTCGAGCTGGCCAAGTCCAACATCGTGCTGCTCGGTCCGACGGGTTGCGGCAAGACGCTCCTCGCTCAGACGCTGGCTCGCATGCTCAACGTGCCGTTCGCGATCGCCGATGCGACCGCGCTGACCGAGGCCGGCTACGTCGGTGAGGATGTCGAGAACATCCTGCTCAAGCTGATCCAGGCCGCGGACTACGACGTCAAGCGCGCCGAGACCGGCATCATCTACATCGACGAGGTCGACAAGATCGCTCGCAAGTCCGAGAACCCGTCGATCACACGAGATGTCTCGGGCGAGGGTGTCCAACAGGCGCTGCTCAAGATCCTCGAGGGCACGACGGCTTCGGTCCCGCCCCAGGGCGGACGCAAGCACCCCCACCAAGAGTTCATCCAGATCGACACGACCAACGTGCTCTTCATCTGCGGCGGTGCCTTCGCCGGACTCGAGCGGATCATCGAGAACCGCATCGGGCGCAAGGGTATCGGCTTCGGTGCCGACGTCCGCAAGATGGAAGAGAAGGACCTCGGCGGGATCCTCGAGCATGTTCTTCCCGAAGACCTTCTGAAGTACGGGCTGATCCCCGAGTTCATCGGACGTCTGCCCGTCATCACCCACGTGCACAACCTCAACCGCGAGGCGCTCGTCGAGATCCTCACCGAGCCCAAGAACGCACTCATCCGCCAGTACCAGAAGTTCTTCGAGTTCGACGGTGTCGAGCTCGACTTCACGGACGAGGCCCTCGAGGCCGTCGCCGAGCAATCGATGTTGCGAGGCACCGGTGCCCGTGGGCTGCGCGCCATCCTCGAAGAGGTCCTGCTCAACGTCATGTACGACCTACCGAGCCGCGAAGACGTCGGCAAGTGCGTCATCACCCGCGAGGTAGTGCTCGACAGGGTCAACCCGACCCTCGTGCCGAGGACCAAGGAGCGCATCGAGCGCCCCGTCCGCGGCGAACGCTCCGCCTAAAACCCCTATCGACTTGATCAGAACGCGCCATATTGGCGCGTTCTGATC
>JBKJYP010000242.1:0-18725 GCA_046715695.1 Actinomycetota bacterium
GCGATCACATCGGCGATGTCCATGGTCTTCATGCTGGGGATCTTGGGGATGAAGACCTCGCCGCCCTCCATCTCTTGTGTCTTGTTGAGTACGAAGGTGACGGCTTGCTCGAGCGTCAGCCAGAAGCGTGTCATCCGCTCGTCCGTGATGGTGAGCTCGCCCAGTTCTGCCTGCGCTCGAAAGAGAGGGACGACGGAACCACGACTCCCCACGACGTTGCCATACCTGACGCAGGAGAACCGGCTGGACATGTCGGCAGCGTAGGTCTGGGCTTGGACGAAGACCTTCTCGGCGCAGAGTTTCGTCGCGCCGTAGAGGTTGGCCGGGTTCACGGCCTTATCCGTTGACAGAGCGAGCACCTTGGGTACACCGATATCGATGGCGGCCCTCAGGATGTTGTTGGCACCGAGGATGTTCGTCTGCACGGCCTCGAACGGGTTGTATTCGCAGGCGGGGACCTGCTTGAGAGCCGCGGCATGAACGACGAGGTCCACACCTCGGAACGCGAGGCGCAGCCGGTCCACGTCACGGATGTCACCGAGTAAGAACCGGAGCCGCTCGTCGTCGAGAAGGTCCCGCCTCATCTCCAGCTGCTTCAGCTCGTCTCTCGAGAAGATCCTGATGGCCTTGGGATCGTGGGAATCCAGGAGTCTTCGGGTCAGGGCGCGCCCGAAAGAGCCTGTTCCCCCCGTGACGAGCAGGGTCTTTCCCTTGAATGGATCGTTCATGCGGCCAGCCTAGAGCACCGCGGGAGATGCCCCCAGCAGATCGCGGTGAGCCCACACCTTCTCTACGGCGTTAGCCACGGCATCGATATCCGAGATCAGCGCGGGCCACCGGCAGACCGACAACAGCAGTAGTTCGGATCTCGAGAGTCGTTCACACGTCGGGAATAGGAGAGGGTCACGATCGGCCGATCCTTGTGAGCCGAACATAGGAAGCGTGTACAGCGGAGGCACGTAGCCCGCGGCACAAGGGACGCCTTCAGCCACAAGCGCGGCGACAACGGCCTCACGAGAACAACCCCACTCGGCCCCCACGAAACGAAGGGCGAAGGTGAAATACACGTGGCGGTTGCCATCACCGACCACAGGCGCGATGAGTCCCGGGATGTCTGCGATCCGCGCTCGGAGCCGTTCGGCCAACTCGACCCGCCAGACGGTCACGGTCTCTAGCTTCTCTGTCTGGGCCAGGGCGATCGCCGCTTCCAGCTCGGTCGGCCTGTAGTTCCAGCCGATCAAGCCCTTGGGGTTGATGTGGGGGTATGCGTGCACCACCGACTCGGCATGATTACGGATGAGCCGTCCCATCTCGATGACCGAGTGATCGTCACTGACGAGGAGGCCTCCCTCCCCCGCCGTGATGGCCTTGTGCTGATTGAAGCTGAACACGGCGCCTTTCGTCCCGTGTCCGGGCCAGGCGCCCGCTTGCGTCGCTCCCGGTGCTTGGGCTGCGTCCTCGAGGATCGCGAGGCCTCTCTCGGCAGCAAGATCGCGGAGCTCTCCCATCGGCGCCATCTGTCCGAACAGATGCACCGCGATGATGGCCTTGGTCCTTTCGGTCAGCACGGGTTCAACGGTCGCGGCCGACAGCGTGAACAGCTCATCCGAGATGTCGGCGAAACGTGCATCAGCGCCGCACATCTTCACCGCAGCCACGGTTGCACTCATCGTGTAAGGGGGAACCACCACCTCGTCCCCCGGCTCCAGTCCGAGCCCGGCCATCCCTGCGTGCAGTCCCGCCGTGGCGGAGTTGACCGCTACCGCGCCTTCGTAGCCACCGAGCCCCACCCATCTCTCCTCGAGCCGTCGTACCTCGGGCCCGCCGAGATGATGATCTCCCGGTGTCCCGATGAACCCTGAGAGGACCCCTGAATCCAGCACTCTCTTCGCGGCGGCGAGCTCCGCTTCATCGATGTAAGGACCTCCTGGATAGGGCCGGGAGATCTCGGGGGTGCCTCCATCGATCGCAAGGTCATGCGTCAAGTTCCATCCACCCCCACCCATGCGCCGGTGTCCAGGGAGAGCCGGGCTGCGTGGATCACGGCATGAACCCGTATGGCGTCGTCGACCGTACAGAGCATCGGCCTCGATCCTTCGGCGCTCCTGATCGCATCATCGACCACGGCAAGCAGGGGGTTAGACAAGCCTTTGGGTGGCGCCCACTTCTTGGGCGTCAGCTCCTTGTAGCCCAGGTACATCCTGCTATCCACGACCTCTAGCCACTCACCCCGTGCTCCGGAATCGAGGAGCCTGATCCTCGATCGCTCTGTGAATATGTCCATCTCGAAGAGCAGATAGTCGGCGACCTCGTGAGCCATCAATGACACAAGGCCGCCTCCTTCCAGACGGAGCGTGATGTGTGGGCTCGGGTCTTCACCCCGGATGCCCTCGATAGCGCGCACGGCTTCCACGACACACCCGGCCTTGAGCAGCGAGCAGAGCCAATGACTGGCGGTGTTCAGGATCCCTGCCGTGTAGTGGCCGATGGCTCCGGTCACCCCTTGTTCTGATGCGACTCCGAGCAGGCGACGATGGAGCGGGTCGTAGGCGCGGGTGAAATCGACCCCGACGCGGACCGAATCCTCGCCGAGCGCGTCCCGGAGTTGGGTGGCGGAGTCGAGATCGCCGCAGAAGGGCTTCTCGCAGACCACCCTCACGGCTCCGGCTTCGATAGCAGCGGTGATGCCACGTGCATGATCCTTGGGGGGGGTGGCGATGCTCACCATGTCCGGCGAGTGGTTCGCCAGCATCTCCTCCCATGTGGCATAAGCGGGCACACCTAGATCGGCCGTGAAGTCTTCCCTGTAGGTGGCCTCAGGATCCACACCCGCGATCAGGGTCGCGCCGGGATGACGGCTCCACGCGCCCGCGTGGGTCGCGGCTCCGAGCCGAAGAGGGTCCCTCTCGAACCGGGCACCTATCCGCCCCAGTCCGACCACGGCTGCAGAGATCACCTGACGGCCTTCTGAGCGATATGCCCGTTGATGGCAACGATCTCCGGATGCTCGTCGAGCCAGGCACAGATACGCCGGGCAGAACAACTCGGGCCGACGGCGTCCACAACCGCACGAACGAACTCGAGGTCCTCGGCCTCATCCACCGTCCAGCGCCAATCGGGCCGCGCCATCGGAGCGGGGGCCGGGACGTTGACGATGTCATACCGCTCGGGGTGCTCGTAGATATACAGCGAGACGTGCTCATGGTCGGCCGGGTCCTGGGTGAGGCCGGCTACCTCGTCGAGCACGTCGGTAGCGAACACCTTCACATCGAGACCGCGGGGGAAGGTCTGTTCGAGGTGATTGCCGCAGTAGTGCACATCCGTCGCAAGGTAGGCGAATACACACGCGTCCAGGACACCTGGATCGATCAGGGGGCAGTCGCCGGTCGTCTCGACGATAACGTCTGCCCGTTAATGGTGCGCCGCACCTAGCACCCGCTCCAATACATCTTCCTCGGAGCCCCGGAAGCAGAAGACGCCGAGTTGCTCGGCCAGCACGGCGATGGGATCGTCGGTCGCGTTGATGGTTGTCGCAACGCAGATGTCGTCTATCGTCTGGCACTCCCGGAGCCTGGAGACCATCAGGGCGAGCATCGGCCGGCCGCCAACCTCCGCCAGCACCTTTCCGGGGAGCCTCGAAGACGTCATCCGGGCCTCGATCGTCACGACGGTACGGGCGTCGGGCCTCTTAAGGACCGATCTGGAACTAACGGACACGGAACAGCTCCCAGGTCAAAGGAGTTCCGGCGGCGCAGTCCTGTTGGAGCATGAGGCCCACGACATCTTCAGCTGCAGCGGGAGGCAGCCCATGGGCGGGTCGCAGGATCTCGAAGTCATCCCACCCGAGCACGTGACCGGCGGAGAGGTCCCGGGCAACCCACAGGCCCCGTCGCTGGATGACGCGTGTGTGCTTCTCCTCCTCCGTGACTCTCTTCCGCCCGTCGCCGAGAGCTCTCTCGAGCAACCGGACGTGGTCAACCATCTGGCGGAAGCCATCGCCGTCCAGGGCGAACGGATGGTCGGGGCCCTCGCGTGATGTGTCGTCCGTGAAGTGCTTCTCGATCATGCAGCCGCCGAGCGCAACCGAGGCGAGGGGCACGAGGTCACCGGGAGTGTGGTCCGAGTACCCGTACGGGACATCGAAGGCTTCTCCCATCTGAACCATCGCTCTGATCTCCGCCCCTTCGATGGTGGAGGGATAGTTGGTGATGCATTGCAGAAGGATCAGCTCGGAGCAGCCGCCGTCCCGTAGGACCTCGACGGCCATCGCTACCTCCTGGAACGTGCTGGCCCCGGTGCCCAGGATCACCGGCTTACCCGTTCCTGCAACCATCCGGAGGAATCGATGGTTGTCTATCTCGCCCGAACCGATCTTCTGCACGGGGACGTTCAGCTCCTCGAGCAACTCGATCGCGGCGACATCGTAGGGACTAGAGAAGAAATCTATGCCTATCTTCTGGCAGTGATCGCTGAGCTCGGCGTGCCACTCGCGGGGTAGAGATGCGGCGCTGTACACATCCCATACCGACTTTCCCCACCGGCTCTGGAAGCCCTTCGGATCCGAGAAACCCTCCTTCTTGATGATGGCTTCGGGGAGGAACGATTGGAACTTGGCAGCTTGAGCGCCCACTTCCTTAGCGAGGGACGCCAGTTCCTTCGCCCGCTCTAGGCTTCCGTCGTAGTTAGAGCCGATCTCCGCGATGAAGTAGCACGGATGTCCCGTTCCCACGAGGTGATCGCCGATGCGTACCGCTTCGGTCACGAAGAGCTCCTCCCGTCCAGGTCTTCCAAGCTACGGCGAACCGCATCTTCCCAGTCCGAAGCCTCGAACGGGAGCAACGAGAGGGCACGGCGCGAGTCCAGGGAAGTGTCTCGGGGCCGAACAACGTCGTCGCTGGGTAACTCACCTGAGACCACCGGTGTCTTCCCCATCAACCCGGCCAGCCGGCCTGCAACGTCGAGCTTCGTGACCCGGGATGGCCCCCCCATGTGCAAGAGGCCCTCGATCGGCTCATCGATAAGTGATGCGATCCACTCCGCCGCATCTCCGGCATATAGGGGCGTGAAGGAGACGTCGCTATAGCCCGTGACCGGCTCGCCGTTGCCCAGCCTCTTATGGAGCGAAGACATCAAAGAGCCTTCTCCTGCACCGATGAAGTTCGTTCGGACGACAGTCCCACCATGTGAGAGCACGGGGCGCTCTCCCAGGAACTTGCTCAGCGCGTAGGCATTGAGGGGATCGGTCTCATCCGTCTCGGAGTACCAAGAGGATGCGCCGTTGAATACCGCATCGGTTGAGATGTAGATATGGGGGACCCCGTTGGAGGAACACCAGGTAGAAGCCTCCGAAGGCCCACACGCATTCACTCGCCAGGCGAGCTCCGGGTCTCGCTCACACCCTTCGATGCTCGTAAGCGCTGCGGCGAATATGACGGCGTCAGGTGAAACAGCGGTCAATGCCCGCCCCACCTCACCTTCCTGGGACACATCCACTGCAGTCGGTGTCCTACGGGACAGCGCGACGGTCTCATGGCCATGTTGTTCCAGGGACACCTGGAGATAGATGCCCAGCTGACCTGAGCCACCGATGATCGCCACCCTCATGCCAGGGCTCTTTCCACGGAGGACACGTAGGTCTGGGAGTTCTGTTTCCAATCGGCGTAACCCTCGAGGCGTCGCCGGGCACTCGCTACGTCATCGATCGACGGTCGACCTGCGGCTTGCATAAGAGACGCGAGTGCCGCGTCGTCGGCGAGAGGGAAGAAAGAAGCGGGGGCCACACCGGCAGCTTCGCGCGCGCACGGCAGGTCCGTGGTGATGACGCTGCAACCGCACGCAAGGGCCTGGAGCAGGGAGATGCAGATGCCGTCGGATATCGCTGCATTGACCCAGGCCGTCGCCGACCTGAAAACATCCGCAACTTCCACTTCTGGGATCGGCGCTCGGAACTCGACCCGGTCCACGATCTGCAATGAGCGGGTCAGCTGCTGGAGGTCCGATAGCTCGGACCCCGCTCCGAACATCGTCAGGGTCGCCTCCGACCCCGATCCGAAAGCGCGAGCGAATCCTCTCAGGACGACATCCTGCCGATAGAGAGGCTCGAAGGATCTCGTAGTGACGAACCACGGAGGGCGAGTCGAGCCCGACTGCACGGCCGGGGGCACGAAGAGCTCCAGGTCGATCCCCCACGGGAAGGCGACGATCGCGTCTGCAGCCGCACCTACGCTCTCGAGGCGCCTCGCGATCATCCGGCAGTCGGTGATGACCACCGCCGATGCCCGGAGTGCCCGGATCTCTCCGGGGCTCAACTTACCGAGGCCGTCGCTGCCCCAGCAGACCGATACGAGAGGTGCTCGCCGTAGATGAGGAAAGGCCAACGCTGCCGTACGTAAGGGGCCCGCATGCACCACATCGGCCCCGGCCGACACGATCGCGTCAAGGACGGTCGATGCGTCGACACAGGCACTGACGACATCGTGCCCGGCATCCACAAGGGCCTTTTTGAATCGGTCATCGTGGATCGTGAGCCGGTCTTTGAGGTACAGGATCCGAGGCATCCGGGCACCTTATTGTTGCTTCGATGATCCGTGTCCTTATTACCGGCGTGACGGGCTTCGTAGGCGGACATCTCGCCGAGCTCTGCCAGAGCATGCCCGACCTCGAGGTCTTCGGCACGGTCAGATGGCGAAGCGCCCTCTCAGACATCTCCCACCTCGAAGGCACCCGCTTGATCGAGGTCGAGCTCACCGATGCCAGTGCGGTTCAGGCCGCGCTGCAAGAGGTTCGACCCGACCGGATCTTCCATTTCGCCGGGCAATCCTCGGTACCGGCCTCGTTGGAGGCGCCCCTGCATACCCTTCAGGCGAACATCGCAGCTCAGCTCAATCTCTTCGAAGGGATGAGATCCGCCGGCCTCGACTCAACGAGGTTCCTCGTGCCCGGATCGGTCGAGGAGTACGGACCGGTTCGAGTCGAGGAACTGCCTATCGACGAAGACCAACCCTTCAGGCCTATCAGCCCCTACGGGGTCAGCAAGGTTGCTCAGGACCTGCTCGGCTGGCAGTACCACTACACCTACGGGCTGCATGTGGTGCGCACGAGAGCCTTCCATCAGGCCGGGCCGCGCAGGCCTTCGAACTTCGTGCCCTCGCAATTCGCGAAAGACCTGGCCGAGATCGAGGCCGGTCTTCGCGATCCGGTCCTTACCGTAGGGAACCTGGATGTGGTGCGCGACTACACGGACATCAGAGACATGGTCAGGGCGTACTGGCTGGCTCTCGAGATGGGTGAGGCAGGCGAGGTCTACAACCTCGGAAGTGGTAACGGCACCAGGATCCGCGACATGCTCGACTCACTGCTGGGGATGACCGCTATCGAAGTCGAGGTGAAGGTGGATCCGCACCTGGCTCGTGCGAGCGATGCTCCCGTCCTGATCTGCGACCCATCCCGGTTCTTCCAAGCGACTGGATGGCGTCCCGAGATCGATCTGGGCGAGACCCTCCACGACACTTTGAACGAGTGGAGGGAGGCGGTGAAGAAGCGCGGTTGACGGAACCTCGCTCTACGAGGCCAGCACCCGTTCCACGACGTCGACATAGCGTTGGGCGAAGGCGGCAAGCGTGGGCTCGGTGGGACTTGGGCCTTGCCGTCCCCCACTCGCGGCGGTGTCGATCGCGTCGCGCATCTCATCGATGGACGTGGCCGAGAAAGGTGTCACATCCGGCCCTCCAACCTCCGGCAGGGATCCACCGTCACTGATCGCTATCGGGATGCCGCAGGAACGCGCCTCCCAGACCGGGAGGCCGAAGCCTTCCTCGAGCGAGGGCAGAACGACCACCCGCGACGTCGCGTAGAGCGACTCGAGCTCCGCTTGTGACACCCCTCCCTTGATCACGACCCCCGAGCGGCCGGCCGGTAGCCTCGACGTCAGGCCGGTAACCTCCGCGGGGCTTCCCCCGACGAGCCATAGCTCTCCCCCCTCCGAGCGGACGGCAGAGCCGGAGAAGGCCTCGATCAAGCGATCCAGGTTCTTATGGCTGCCGAAGCGCCCGACGTAGAGGATCCGGTCCTCGACCTTGGATCGCTCCCGGATGGCAGTGATCCGCTCGACCAGGCCGGGGTCGACGGGGAACCCGATGATGGAGATCCTCTCCTCGTCGACGCCCAGGTCCTCGCGGATGCATCGCTTCGAATGCTCCGAGTCGGTCACGATGTGTCTCGAGAGTCGGGCAGACAACTTGAAGTACATGCGCTTTGCGAGACGGGCTCGCCTGCTGCCGCCATGCCGGAGTGGGATGGTGTCGTGCATCACCGTTATCGCACGGCGCGCTCCGAAAGGTCTGATCTGGTGCAAGTGGATGCTGACATCGGCCCCTGGGGGCCTGAACGTGCGCTGTCCGCCCATGGATAGAGGTGACACAGATGTCCTGATCCACGCGGCACCGGGCCAGAGATATGCCTCGGTGGGCTCCCCTCCCCACAGGATCCAGGTCCCGGCGGGCCGGAGGCCCGACAGGCCTCGGAGGAGCAGCTCCGTCGCTCGCCCCGCCCCTCCCATCTCCAACCACCGGCAGTCGATCAGGATCCGCCTCTGGTCCAGCGACCACCGATCCCCCTCGGTCACAAAGAGATGAGCTCCTGCTTGTTCGCCCCGCCGAGGACCTCGCGGCCGTCTTCGGTCACCAGAACGCAATCCTCGATCCGGACACCCCCTGACCCGGGGATATAGATCCCGGGTTCGACCGTAACCACATCACCGACGACGAGGTCGTCCTTAGATGCGAAGTGGAGGCGAGGGGCTTCATGGATATCGAGCCCTACGCCGTGACCCGTCCCATGATTGAACCTGTCGCCGTACCCCGCCTCCTTGATCAGATCTCTGGCCGCGGCGTCGACCTCCTTGCCGGGCATACCGGCTTCCGTAGCGTCGACGGCGGCCTGTTGAGCGGACAGGACGATCTCGTAAAGCTCTCGTTGGAGCTCGGTCGGGGGGCCCATCACCACGGTGCGGGTCAGATCCGAGCAGTAGCCCTCGAACCGTGACCCAAGGTCCATGAGGACGAGATCACCCTTCTCGATCGGACGATCCGATGGTGAGTGATGGATGTGCGCCGACAGCGGGCCCGATCCCACGATCGGATCGAACGACGCCGACTCGGCCCCGGCCTTCCTCATGTGGATCTCGAGCTCGAGCGCGATCCCTCGTTCCGTCATACCGGGTCGGAGCTGTGAAGACACGCTCGTGAAGGCGTCGTCGGAGAGCTTGACGGCCTCGCGCAGGAGCGCGATCTCCTCGTCATCTTTAACGCGCCTGAGGCCTTCGATCACCCCACTCGACACGATGATCTCCTGATCGCCGAGTGTCCTCGCAAGCTCCGCCTTCTCTTCGAGCGTCATGGTCGCGCCCTCGACCGCCAAAGCTCCGGCTGGGAGCAACTCCGTAAGACGCTCCGATAGACGCGTTGCGTAGATCGCGACGTCGGGGCCCTGGACCAGCGATGCGGCACGCGCCTCGTACCGGGGATCGGTGAGGAACGTAGCCGACGTACCGGTGATGAGGAGCTGGCCGTTCGTTCCCGAGAAGCCGCACAAGTAGCGGACGTTCGTGAGGTTGCTCACCAGCAGCGCCACCGCGGGGATCTCGTCGAGCTTCGTCTGGACCGCATCGACCCGATCTTCGTAACGCATCAAGATCCGATCGCCTTAGCGAGCGCACGGAGTCCGAGCACGTAGGACTCGGCTCCGAACCCGGCGATCACCCCGACCGCCGCCTCGGCCGTTACCGAGCGCCTACGCCACGGCTCACGGGCGTGGATGTTCGAAAGATGGACCTCGATGATCGGATAAGAGACCGCCCGGAAGGCGTCCGCGATAGCGCGGCTGGTGTGCGAATAGGCAGCCGGGTTGACGACGGCCCCGTCCACCACGCCGGCGCCGGCCAGAAGGATCTCGATGATCTCTCCCTCCCGGGCGGACGAGTGGATCGTCACTTCGGCCCCCATCGCGTCCGCTTCACTCAGGATCCTGCGATCGACCTCCGCGAGTGTCAGGTTGCCGTAAACAGAGGTCTCTCTCGACCCGAGAGCGCTCAGGTTGGGGCCGTGTATGACGATGGCTTTCATCCGGCCAGCATACGCAGAGCCTCTTGCAGGGTGGCTCGCTCCAGCTGCACCCCGGCACGTACCTTGCCTAGCCCCTCGAGCAATATGAACCTTGTCCCGTTGCGGTACTTCTTGTCCTGAGACCAGAAGTGCTCGAGAGCATCGAACTCGAACGCGCCGGTGGTCGGGAGGCCGACGCCATCGAGCGCTCCGCGATGAGCCTCGACCCCTGCTTGATCGAGCAGACCTATGAGCCTCGACGCGTAAGCCGCGGCCATCATCCCCAGGGAGATCGCTTCTCCGTGCCGCAGGCCCCCCGCCGACTGGTGCTCCATCGCGTGACCGAAGGTGTGTCCGTAATTCAGATGCTCCCTGATCCCGTGATCGCGTTCGTCCTCGTTCACGTATCTCGCTTTGATCTTCACGCACGCCTGGACGATCTCCGTCGTCGCCTCGGGATCCATGCCGAAGAGCGCATCACGTTTCTCTGCAACCGTCGCAAGCAGCGAAGGGTCGTCGATCAGACCGTACTTGATCACCTCCGCCAAACCGCTACGTAGATCCTCCTGGCGAAGCGTTACTAGGTGCCCGACGTCGCAGATGACGCCGACCGGCTGATGGAAGGCACCCACGAGGTTCTTGCCGGCCTTGAGGTTCACGCCCGTCTTCCCGCCGACCCCGGCATCTACCTGGGCCAGCAGGGTGGTCGGAACGTTCACATGCGCGATCCCTCGCCCGAAGATAGATGCGACGAAGCCTGCGAGGTCCAAGAGCATCCCGCCGCCCACGGCGATGATCAGGTCCCATCGGTGCAGGCCCGCATGCGCGAGCTCCTCCGCGATGACCGTCACGCTATCCATCGACTTCGTCGCTTCACCGGAAGGAACCGTGAGGAGGGTGGTTCTCGCTCCGGCCGCTTCGGCTGCCTCACTGATGGCTTCCCCGATGGCCCAGAGTGGCTCCTCCGTGATGATCGCCACTGCCTCAGGTGAGCGAGCCGTGGTGATCTCGCCGATGACCTCGGCCGAGATGCCGTTGCCGACGATCACGTCGTAGCCACCTCCGACGAACACCCTGACGACGCGCCTCGAGCCCTTCGTCGTCAGCTCGAGCTGCTCGATAAGGGAAGCCACGATCTCCGACGGGTCGCGCCCATCCGTGTCCACCGTGTGATCGGCGAGTCTCTCGTAATGCTCCAACCTCTGATCGAAGAGCGCCTTCGGATCCGAGCGAGCGAGCATCGGGCGGCCGAGGCCTCCCTTGGTGCGCTTCAGCACCTCTGCGAAGCTCGTACGCAGATAGACCACCGTGCCCCACTCTGCCGCCGCGCACACGTTGGGATCCTCCAACGCTCCGCCGCCAAGAGAAACGACCATCCCGGGGTTCTTTATCGCCGCCAGAGAAGCGTCCCTCTCTAGCGCGCGCCAGTGAGGCTCGCCGTCTTGTTCGAAGATCTCGTCGACGCTGCGCCCTTGATCGCGTTCGATGGTCTCATCGACGTCGAGGAAAGGGGCGCCGATCTCTTGCGCGAGGAGGCGGCCCACCGTCGACTTACCCGACCCCATGAAACCGACGAGGATGACCGTGTTCAAACCGGCCTCCGCGTGACCTCGTAACCCCGGGCCTCGAGACGATCGAGGTAAGAATCGAAGCGTTGCGTCAACTCGTCCACGGTCGCTCCACCCAGGTCCTCCATCACCGTGCCGGCGATCGTGAGAGCTACGACAGCCTCGCAGACGACGCCCGCGGCAGGGACGGCACAGACATCGGTTCGCTCCTGGAACGCCTCTGCAGCCTCTCCCGTGGACATGTCCACGGTGGCGAGTCGTTTCTTCAAGGTGGAGAGCGGCTTCATCACAGCTCGGGCGGTTAGGACCCCTCCGGTGGACATGCCACCTTCGGTCCCGCCGGAGCGGATGGTCGCTCGCTGGAGGCCCGGGCCGATCTCATCATGGGCCAGGCTCCCGCGTCGCTCTCCGAGACTGAAGCCGTCGCCCAGCTCGACACCTTTGATCGCCGGGACGCTCATCAGGGCGGCCGCTAATCGGCCGTCAAGCTTGCGATCCCAGTGGACGTGGCTTCCCAGTCCGGGCGGGAGCCCGTGAACGAGAACCTCGACGATCCCTCCCAGGGAGTCACCGTCGGCGGCCGCTTCGTCGATCGCCTTGACCATCGCTTCCGAAACGGCCGGATCCGCACAGCGAACCGGCGAGGTGTCGATCCTCTCGAGGTCTCCAGGTAGTGGCGCGATGGATCCGGTCGCCGCGGCCTCCCCGATCCGCACCGTGTGCGACAGCACCGAGATGCCCAGGCGAGCGAGAAGGGTCTTGGCGAAGCTGGCGATGGCGACACGCACCGCCGTTTCGCGCGCGCTCGCTCGCTCGAGGATGTCACGCGCATCATCGGTTCCGTACTTGAGCATCCCCGGGAGATCCGCGTGTCCCGGGCGAGGCCGCGTGAGGGTCTTGGACGATGTGACCTCGAACGGGTCCATCATGTGCTGCCACTTGGCCCACTCGCTGTTCTGGATCACGATCCCGATCGGAGTCCCGAGGGTCGCTCCGCCTCTCATCCCGGACAGGATCTCGAATGAGTCGGCCTCGAAGCTCATCCTCGGTCCCCTCCCGTGACCGGATCTCCTCCGCGCCAACTCAGCCGCGATGTAGGAAGGGCTGACCGGCAGCCCGGCAGGCATCCCTTCGAGGATCCCTACCAACCCCTTTCCGTGGGATTCGCCGGCGGTCAGGTAGCGCAACCTGGTCACGCTGCCTCTCCCAGGGCGGGCCTCGGTGATGGGCCGAGCCTCGGTGTCGCCGGGGAGGCCCCGGTACTCCAACGCATCGCCAGGAGGGTCGCGAGTAGCACGACACCGGAGACCCAACGCTGCTCCGGCATCGCGACGAGGAACAGGGCGGTCAGCGGCAACAGGAGACGAGCGCGCCCGCGGGCCCGCCGGACCATCACGACGGCTCCGATCAACAGTGTCGTCTTCAAGGGGAACCAGTACCAGGGCCACATGACCGGATCCGTGGCGATCCTGAGGGCGAGGATGGCAGTGGGGACGGCCCAGATGGCCGCGGCCTTCCCTCGGCTCCTCCACGCGATCATCGACCCGGTCACCAGGATCAGCCCGGCTTGCACCAGTCTCATGCTCCACGTGAACGAGGCGCCCGTACCGACCACCCATGCCCACACGGAGTCCGGCCAGACGAGCCATTCGTCGAAAGAGAACATCCGTACATCGCCGAAGATGAAGAAGGGAACGTAGAACGCGGCACCTGTTCCGAGCGCGATCGCAGCGCTTCTTGGGAACCTTCGGATCGATCCCTGGAGAAAGAGCAACGGGAGGCCCAGTGCGCCCCAAGGCTTGAGAGCGATCGACACCCCCAAGAGAAGGGCCGCTCTCCCCGGCTTCCCCCTGGTCGTGTAGAGCGCGATCAAGACCCAGAGGAGGCAGATGGCCCCATCGGCTTGCTGACCCCAGTAGTAGGCCGCATATGCCAGGCCTGTGGCGACGGCGACAACCACCAGTCCTGCTTCGCCCAAGGGCCAGGCCCGTTTCGCTTCGGGGTCCATGACCGACCGCGCGACCAAGACGAGGCTCACCAGGAACAGGGTCTGTGCAACCGGAGAGAGGACCGCCCCCAAGGAGCTCCCCAGGAGATCGGCGATCCCGCCGATCAGTCCCGAGAAGAGGAGTTGGAGGGGTCCGGTCTGGACCAACTCATAGGAAAGCGCATCCGCCCAATCTGCCGAGAACAACTTGGCCCCCCAGGCCGAGAACAGGGTCGCGTCTTGAAGGAGGGCCGGCTGCAGACCGTCGATCAGCCCCACGCCGAGGCCCGCGACCAGAGCGAGGCCGAGACCGAAGCTTCGGGGCAAAGGCGATCGATTCACCGGTCTATCCTCGCACCGCCGATGGGTGGCGCTATTTGAGGATCTCTTCGCCTTCGCAGAGAGTGAACTGGTCGTCGCCGAAGAGCATCGTCGCGCAATCCCCGGAGGTCGAAAGGAGTTGGAAGTTCTCGGCGAAGACCTCGCCCTCATCGACGGTGAACACGGTTCCGTCGACCTGGACCTGGACAGAGCCATCCCCGATGACCTCGATCAGCTGGACGGAATGGCCGCCGACCGAGCTCGAACCTCCGGGCCCTCCACCGTTCCCGTTGCCGGTGCCGGTGCCCGTGCCGGTGCCGGTGCCCGTCCCAGATCCGTCATCGGTGGTAGCCCCCGTGCCGACGCCGCCCCCGGTTGAGGCGAAGATCAGTGGCTTGAACGGGTCTCGTGGGGCGAAGACCTCGAAGGTCTCGACGGGCCCACCCTTCTTGTCGTCATCGGGAGCCTCGGTCTCTTCGGGCGCAGGTGCCCCCGTGTCCGTAGGGATCGGCGTGGCAGCTGCTCCGGGGACCTCGTCCGTGCCCCCACCTCGGAGGAACAGGAACCAGAGGACCACGAGGAGGAGAAGCACCCCGCCGAGCACCAGCAAGACCTGCTGGCCCGAGGTGCTGCGCTCTTCTACGACTTCTGGAGGAGTCGCCATATCAGGCTCCCTCTGCTACTGGGGTCTCGGTGGGGGCCGGTTCGCCCTCGGCCGGAGCCGGAGCGGCGGGCGCGGGTGGTGGTGCCGGAGGCTGGAAGAAGATGCGGGTGTTCATGGAAGCCGACAGCCTCGTTGCGCCCGAAGCGTCTCCCGTTGCTGAGCCCGTCAGGCTGATGATGTCCATCCTGAGAGCCCGGTCCAGGGTGTAAAGGCGACGGATGAAGTCTTGGAGGGAGAAATAGCTTCCCTCAGCATTGATCGAGATCTGCACCTCAGCGACCGCAGCACCCTCTGCAGGTGGACCCGGGAGAGTGGGGCTGATGGTCAAAAAGTCGACGCCGGCTGCGTTGGACGCGGCCTGGACAAGGAAGATGAAGTTCGGGACCTCGTGACGGACGGGTACCAGCTGGCGGATCTTCGCCAGCTCCAGGCGAAGCTTCGGAGCGCGCTCCTGTAGCTCCTGGAGACGCGTCAGCTCCGAGGTCAACTGTGCGGTTCTGATCTGCTCGGTCTCTATCTCGGTCTCCACCTTTGCCAGCTCCGCCTTGCGCGGGCTGATCATGAAGAAATAGAAGGCGAGGCCGACCACCACGATGGCGACCACTGCCAGGATCATCCGTGTGCGTGCCTTCATCTCAGCTCTCTCCCCTGGAATCTGTCACTGGCCGTCTCGGGGCCGAGCTCGACCGTGCTGCTGAAGGTCACGATCCGCCCCAACGCATCGTCCCCGGTCCCTCGAGACGCGCTACCCAACCAGGCTGCGACGAACTCCTTGGTGGTGCCCAGGCGGATGAGCCACTTGGCAACGCCCGGCATCGTCAGGGCGTTGCCCTGGAACGTGATCCGGCCTATGGGGACAGTGGGGTCGATGTCGATCGCATTGACCTCCGTCGGAACGGTGCCTGCGGCGCCGGCGCTCGCTTGCATGGAGCTCAACCACACCTCACCCGGGATGACCATCGCCAACTCGGTCATGAGTGCGGGCCAGTCCACATCCCCGGCGAACACCGTTTGCAGAGCAGTCCTCTTGGCTGCAACTTCGGCGTCGAGAGCAGCGAACTCCTGGAGCTCGTCGATCTGCGCCTGCAGCTGAGCGTTCTGATCCTTGACGGTGGCCAATTCGGCTTCTGCATCTTTGATCTGCCCGCCGATCGTGAACCACCAGAACCCGAGCAGCGCAACGATGACCACACCGACCAGGATGATCATGGTGAGGTTCCTGCGGTCTTTCTGACCCTGCAGATATGAAGCCGGCAGAAGATCTATTCGCCTCATCATTTTCGGCCGGCCCCCAGTGCAAGACCTATCGAGGTCCCGGTGACGACCTGGATCTGCACAAGCTGCTCCTGTGAGAGGCCGGACTTAGAGACATCCATCTGCGACAGCGGAGCCCCCATGTGGACCGGCTGCCGCATGACGGCTTCCAACCTCTGCACGAGGCCCGGCGTCATGGAGCCACCGCCGGTGACGAGGATCGAGATGAGCTGCTCGGAATCCTCTTGGGACAAGTAGTAGTCGAGCGATCCACGGATCTCGTCGACGAGCGAGTCCACCCGTCCGGCAACCACTTGATGCGCTTGCGGTGATCCCACGCCCCGAGCGATATCGAACTTCATCGCTTCGGCCTCCTCGAAGGAGACCCCCAAGGAGCTTGCGAGCGCATCGGTCGGGTCGTTGCCGCCGACCAGGAGGATCCGGACGAACTTCGGTTCGCCGTTGTGGTGAACCACGATGTTGGTGACGCCGGCACCGATGTCGATGACTGCTTCCGCGCCCCCGAGGCCCATCTCGCCCCTCGCTACAGGACTCAGCGCCCTCGCAACCGCGAACGGGCTGAGGTCGATCCCGGCCGGCTGGAGCCCTGCCCCGGTCACGACAGACATGAAGGATTCCACCATGTCTCGTGCCGCGGCAACCAACAACACGCGCATCAACTGCTCGCCGCCGGGACTCGTGAACTCCCCCATGATCTGGAAGTCGAGCTCCGCGTCGTCGACGGACATAGGGATCTGATCGGCGATCTGGAAGCGGAGGGCGGCGCGGAACTCGCTCTCGGCTTGCACCGGGAAGTCGACCTGTCGCACTACAACTCTCTGATTGGCCAAACCGATGACGGCCGTCTTGGACTTGAACTTCGCGCGCTTCCACAGATCGGCGATCGCCTGGGTGACTACAGCGGGGTCCCTGATCTCTCCATCGACGACCGCACCCGGCGGCAAGGCCACCTGTCCGAACGCGAGGAGAGATGACGAGTCCTTGCCGGAGCCCACCTGCGCGGCGCGTACCGCGCTGGTGCCGATGTCCAGACCGATCTGGGTCGTCATCAGACGTCTCCCTCGGTGAGAACGGTGCGATCCGAGAGATACCTCTCGATATCTCCGCGACGGATCCGGTAGTTCTTCCCTACTCGTATCGCCGGGAGCTGGCCTGACTTGATAAGGCGGTAGACGGTCATGTTGGAAACGCGCATCAGGCCGGCAACCTCGCCGACCGTGAGAAGCGGATCCCCGAACCCCGACCCCGACATCTTCGAGCCCTTTCCCCTTGTTCCCAGCACCCTATGTTCCAGGATGCACATTAGTAACAGGAAGTGACAGACCTATTCAAGACCTATCTTCGGCCCCTCCAGGCATCAGCTTGAGAATCACACATCTGTAATTAACAAGCAGAACACCCCAAAACCAAAGGGGCGCCCTCTGGGGCGCCCCTTTGCGTTTGGATCTAGACCCGTCCTGGTCCTTAGCGGTCGATCTCCTGCCAGCGGATCGGGGTCAGGGTGATGAAGATGTTGGGCATGTTGTTGACCCAGCAATCGTCCAGCGTGAACGAGGAGCTGCCTCGCTTGTAGAACTCCTTGGCGATGATGGCGCCGTTCCACTGCAATCCACCGGCATCGGCAAATTGACCTTCCGGGATGAAACCCGCCCCGTTTATCCGGGTGTTCGCTGCTCCCTCGAAATCGCCGTTACGGATGATCAGGGTCAAGAACTTCCGGTTGGCGCTGTTCGGGTCACAGATCGGGCCCGTGCGCGGCCAGCTGTCCCTCATGAACACGTCGTTGGTGGCCCTGTAGGACTCGAATTCGTAATACACGGTGAGCTGGTTAGGCAGGTCACTCGTGAGGTCGTTTTGGATGTTCGTGTCGCCTGTAGGCCACGCGGCTCCCTTCTTCCGGCAGGTCGCCGTACCGCTGTCGGCGATGAAGCAGTAGATGCCCTGCTCCTGGGCCGTCGACTTGAGGAGGAGATAGTCCTCGTCGCTAAGCCCGGGCTCCGGCACGATGGCATCGAGGACGTCGGCCGTCATCAGCGAGTTCGGTGGTGCATCGAACGGCGTGCCGTTCCAGCTGCCGCAACGGCTCCCAGCGGCGATCGCCCCGCCACCGGAGGATTGGTCGAATTGCGACTGCCCGGCGGTTCCCGAGTTCTGCCCCGTCGACCGGTTGGCCGTACAGTTCAACGTGGGCAGGGCGGCCGCGTGCTCCGTTCCACTCGGATGCAGGTTCGCCGAACCGAGGATGTGCAGGGAAGACGGCGCCGGGAGCTCGGCGGTCGCCGGATCGGATGTGAGGAGCTCGGGCCAGAAGTTGCCCATCGTGTAGTAGGGGTCCGATCCGGTGAAACCGATCTGATCCCGCCGCTCGACGTTGCCGGGCGATAACAGGCTCACGTTCCTGATAGACGGCGCCCCCGAACCGGTGATCTGATCCGCATAGATCGCGATCGGCAGTCCTCGGACCTTCAGGTCGACCAGTTGCCTGATCACGCGGCGAGCATCGACGTTGGTGGTTTCCTCGAGGCAGCCATCGGGGATGCATCCCTCCGAGGTGATCGCGTAACGAACAGGGTTGATCATCGCTCTCAGTGCCACCCGTTCGGCACACTCTGCGGGGGTGGAGGCCTGTTGGGCATCCACGTCCCAGACCTCGAGCTGGGCGTCATAGCTGCCGGTAGCCAAACCCGAAGCCCGGAGGATGTCACCCTGGAGGTCCACGATCTCGTCGTCCTCGACCACCCCGCTACCGTCCACATCACACCCGGATGTCTTCAGGGACCCGGTGTCGGTCCCCCCGCCCGACTTGATGT
>JBKJYP010000243.1:0-6730 GCA_046715695.1 Actinomycetota bacterium
GGGCTCTTGAAGAGGAAGAACTCCATCTCGGGGTGCACATAGAAGGTGAAGCCGCGTTCCGAGGCCTTCTCCAGGTTGCGGCGCAAGACGAAGCGTGGATCGCCCCAGAAGGGCTGGCCGTCGGGCGTGTAGATGTCGCAGAACATGCGGGCGACGCCGCCGTCACCCTCGCGGGCGGGCATGATCTGGAAGGTCGCGGCGTCGGGCCGGGCAAGCATGTCCGACTCCTGGATCCGAGCGAACCCTTCGATGGCGGACCCGTCGAAGCCGATGCCCTCATCGAAAGCTTGCTCGAGCTCTTCAGATGTCACCGCGAATGACTTGAGGAAGCCGAGAACGTCTGTGAACCAGAGCCATACGAGGCGGATGCCTCGCTCTTCGACGGTCCGGAGCACGTAGTCCTGTTGTCTCTCCATCGCAGCCAACGATAGCCCTCCCTGGTTTCGTGGGCGTTAACTGGGGCAATAGGCTCAGGCGATGATCCGGGTGGCCCTCGCCCAGCTGAACCTCACCGTAGGAGATGTCGACGGCAACGCCTCGCGATTGATCGAGGCGATCGAGAGGGCGCAAGGCGCGGGAGCCCAGGTGCTCGCGCCCCCCGAGCTCGGGATCCCTGGTTATCCACCCGAGGACCTGGTGCACAAGAGATCCTTCGTCGAGGCGAACCGGACCGCTCTCGAGAAGGTGGCGGCCGCCACCGGAGAGCTCGCTGCAGTGATCGGCTTCGTCGACTTCGATGAGGATGGCCTCTACAATGCCGCCGCCCTATGTGTCGGCGGCGGGGTGGTCGCGGTCTATCGGAAACAACTACTTCCTAATTACGGGGTCTTCGACGAGCGCCGCTACTTCATCCCCGGTGACCGCCACATCTTGTTCGAGACGTCATACGGAGTCCTGGGCCTCTGCGTCTGCGAAGACGCCTGGAGCGCGACCGGCCCGGCCGTCTCCCAAGGCGACGCCGGCGCGCAGGTGGTCCTCAATATCAACGCCTCTCCGTTCCATGAGGACAAGTGGTCAGAACGCGCGGCGATGCTGGGCGATCGAGCGCGCCGAGCCAGGGCGTCGATCGTCTACGTGAACATGGTCGGGGGCCAGGATGAAGTGGTCTTCGATGGTGGGTCCATGGTGGTCGCTCCCGACGGCACGGTCCTTGCTCGGATGCCTCAATTCGAAGAAGCGTTCTCGATCATCGATGTCCCTCTCGGAGAGGCTCGGGACTCACACTCCGAAACAGTCGACTACCTACCTCTCGATCTGCCTCAGCCCTCCGGTGTGGCGGAGTTCCCGCGGGCTCCCGAGCTCGATGATCCGGAGGAGGTCTATCGCGCCCTGACGTTGAGCCTCCGCGACTACGTCACGAAGAACGGGTTCCAGAAGGTCGTGATGGGGCTCTCGGGGGGGATCGATTCGTCACTCGTAGCGACGATCGCCGCCGACGCACTCGGCGCAGGAAACGTCCTAGGTGTCGCGATGCCTTCGGAGTTCTCCTCCGAGCACTCACTGACCGACGCACGCGCCCTCGCATCCAACCTCGGGGTTGAGTTCGTCGAGGTCCCGATCAAAGACCTCCACAATCCCTTCGTGGCTGCTCTCCGAGACGCGTTCGGAGACGCGCCGTTCGGGTTGGCGGAGGAGAACCTCCAGGCCCGGGTCCGCGGCAATCTCTTGATGGCCATCTCCAATCGCTTCGGTCATCTCGTCGTGACCACCGGCAACAAGTCCGAGCTTGCTTGCGGTTACTCCACTCTGTACGGGGACATGGCAGGGGGCTTCTCGTTGTTGAAGGATGTCTTCAAGACCCAGGTCTACGAGCTGTCCCGGTGGCGTAACCAGGAGAGTGAGGTGATCCCCACCTCCGTGCTCGAGAAGCCGCCTTCGGCCGAGCTGCGGCCGGGCCAGAAGGACTCCGACAGCCTCCCCTCTTACGACGCCCTCGACCCGATCCTGATCGGGTACGTGGAGAAGGACATGGGCCTGGAAGATCTCGTATACGAGGGCCATGAAAGAGCGGTGGTCGAGGGCGTTATCGCTCTCGTCGACCGGGCCGAATACAAGAGACGGCAGGCCCCGCCCGGACCCAAGGTCACCGTGAAGGCGTTCGGTAGGGACCGGCGCCTTCCGATCACGAACCGCTGGAGGGAAGACCATGGTTGAGCCTTGGCGCATACTTTTCCCGATGGAGCCATCGTCATGAGCTTGACTGTTCTGCTGCTCACGGATAGTTCGGAAGATGTCCGGGACCTGATGCCGGCATTCCCGGTGTCCTCTTACCGATCCCTGACGGCGCCGTTGAAGGAGACGGGACCGCGTGAGCTGATCCCGATCCACCCGGACGTGATCTTGGTGGACGCGACCCAGGACGTTGCAGTGGCGGAGGACGTGACGCGCACGCTCGCCCTCGCATGGGAGATCGGCTTGCCTCCGATCATCGTGATCGTCAGCGAGGACACGGTTGCCCGGTTCCGCTTCGAGGTAGGCGCGGATGATTTCCTGTTGACCCATTCCTCTCTGGGCGAGATCTCCACCCGGGTTGCGTTGTCCACTCGCAAGTCCGGCGACGAGGACTCCGGAGTCCTGAAGATCGGAGACCTCACCGTCAATCCCGAGAACTACCAGGTCTATGTGCGGGGCAGGCCCCTCGACCTCACGTACAAGGAGTTCGAGCTTCTGAAGTTCCTCGCGCAGAGGCCGGGAAGGGTGTGCGACCGCGACCTCCTGCTGAGAGAGGTCTGGGGATACGACTACTACGGAGGAACGCGCACCGTCGACGTTCACATCAGGAGGCTTCGAGCCAAGTTGGGGGCCGAGCACGAGGCGTTGATCGAAACGATCCGCAACGTCGGCTACCGGCTCGTGCCAAGGCCGCGCGACAGGAGTAACTGACGATGACGGTTATCGGGGCGATCCTCAGCTACCTGTTCCTGGACCCTCCATGGCGCTACGTCGTGATCGCCGGCCTTCTCGCGACCGATGTGGTCCAGATCATGGTCTGGCTGAAGTGGCGGAAGCGGAAGGCATTAACCGGGGAGGACGGCCTGATCGGCAAGATCGGTCAGGTAAGGGAGACATGCCGACCGGAAGGCGTGGTCCACGTCGCGGGCACGTTCTGGAAAGCCATCTGTCCCGAGGGGGCGGATGAGGGCGAAGAGGTCGTGGTCACTGCCGTGAACGGGCTCCGTGTCTCGGTAGCCCGCCACTGAGCTCTGATTGCAGCTATCGTGCCGTTGCTTCGGTTCCGTCCAGTTTCCGTCGGCTGCTAGAAAGGGAGAAAACCGCATGGGCTACACCGAAAAGTTCGCCGACCAAGTGAAGGGTTCTCTTCGACCGGGCGAGCGTGTTCTCGCCGCTCTCCGCGCCCAGCCCCCGGGTTCCACGCTTGCTATGGGCATCGGGGGACTGGCGGGTGCCGCCGTCGCCAGCAAGATGGCGAAGAACGCCAAAGAGGCGGGTGCGGCCGGGGCTATGGCCAGCGCGTGGCCGAACGGGCAGTGCGGCGTCGGTCTGACCGACCAGCGGCTGATCCTCTTCAACTTCTCAATGATGGGCAAGGCCAAGGACCTCGTCGCCGAATATCCGATCGAGCAAGTGACGTCGATCGAGCAGGAGAAGAAGAAGATCACCGACGCGGTCAGATTCTCCTTCGCCGATGGATCGGCCATCCAGGTGGAAGTCAAGAAGCTCGAGAAGACCGAGGAGTTCACCGGGGCGTTCGGCACCACGAAACGGGGCTAGTAACGGGCCCCTAGCTCATCAGGCAGAGCTCCGGACTTTTAATCCGGCGGGCAGGGTTCGAGTCCCTGGGGGCCCACCAGTTGAACAATGTTCGAACCCACCTCCGAAGAAATGACAGCCGGGTTCGCCGCTTTGAGCAACTGGATAGCTCGTGCACCGATCTTGACCCCGGCTGTCTGTCGGGCCCTCTTCAAATAGCGCTCAAGCCATTCCCATGATGGAGGTTCGGCGAACTCAGCAGTGACAGGTCGCTCCGAATCGATCAACAGCTTCGTCCAGAGCGCCCGGTTAAGCCTCCGGCGCTTCTCATCGGTAAGTGATGCGTAGAAGTTGCCCATGTCCTCGATCTGGTCGAAAACGAGGTCGTTAGCCGCCCCTATCTCCGACCACTCCCAGGCGGCTTCCTCAATGGATTTCGTGGCAGCCCTCATCTCTCGGTTAATACGTTCCTGCTCTTCGGCAAAGAGGTCAGCTGCAATCTGGTCGCCATAATGAAGGTCGAGAAGCTTCCGGCGCTGAGTTTTGAGTTCCTCAAGGCGCTTGGTCTGTCGAGCCGATTCAGCCTTGATGCGGCTCTGGTCTTCCCTCAGTTGAGCCCGAAAACCGCGCCTCAGCTTCTCCCCGACTGCCGGGTCGAGACGCTGGGTCCGATAGAAGTTGCTAATTAGGTCTTCCACCTTCTGCATGCCGAGGTAGCGCTGATCACAGCCGTTGCCGCCCTGGCGGCCAAGGCAGAAGAAGTAAGGGTAGATGCCGCCACTCTTGCCCTTGGCATAAGTGAGCGAAAAACGCGACAGGCATCGGGCACAGTAGATGGAGCCTTTCAAGAAGTGTGGATGTGATTGCACTTTCTCACCCGTTTGGTTCGCTTTGAGGACTTGCTGCACGCTGTCGAACAACTGCTGAGACACCAGCGCTTCGTGGCGACCGGGATACTCTGCACCCTTGTAGCGGAGCGTGCCTGCGTAGTAGGGGTTGGATAGAGCACGCGCTAAGGCGGCTCGACCCAAGGGTTTGCTCGGGCGCTTCTTCGTGCCCTTCGTGGTTAGCCCCTTCTCGGTGACGGCTCTAAGCAAGCTGGTGATCGTGTAGGTGCCGGTCGAGTAGGCGCGAAACGCCCACTGGATTAAGGGTGCTCGGTCGGGATCGACTATGACCGTCCGGACTTCGTTGCCGTCAACGAGTTTGGCAACATTGAGGTAGCCCAAAGCGGCCGCACCAGCCGTCCCCCCGGTTTTTGTCTTTCTGGCCATCCCGGCTGAGACGCCCTGGGCGAGGTTGTCGATCTCGTAGGCATTAATCGTGCCGAGGATGCGACGCAGCAGCTTGCCGCCGGGAGTCTCGTCAATGTTCTCAGTCACGGACACGAGCCGTACCTGGTGCTCGATTAGCTCCAGCTCCAAAGTGGCGTCCAGGAGCGGACTGCGAGATAGCCGAGACAGCTTCCAGACGACGACATAATCGATGTCACCCGTCGTGGCGATGCGGGCAAGCATCGCCTGTAGCCCTGGCCGCTTGGCGGTGCGGCCGCTGATCCCAGGGTCGGAGTATTCGCCGACCACTTCGGCGCCTAACTCGGCGGCCTTGCGAAGGCAGCCTTCCCGTTGGGCCGGGATTGAGTAACCCTCGGCATCGCCATCTCGGTTGGTCTGGGATTCGGTTGAGACCCGCAAGTAGAGAACGGCTCGCTTCGCATCTTTCGTCACGCTGCCACCTCGCATCTCTTGGTCGAGTCGATAAGCCCTAGATTGGTCAATCGGTAACGCATGGCTGCACGGGACACACCGAAGAGCTTGGCCAGTACAGCTGCGTCTTGAACGCCGTTCCCCCAAGCACGCTTGACCCAACGCCTTGGCATCAAGACGCAGGCAGCGAAATAGTCGGCGACTTGTTCCTGGCGTTCTGCACTCGATACTCCAAATGAAGCCGGATAGGCGATGTCAGCGAAGGGGTGATCCAAGATGTGCTTGAGCTCGTGAACGGCGCTGAACTTCTGGCGAACCACCGGCTCTCCCGAATTCAAAAGGATCTGCCAGCGCCCATCGCTCCAGGCTGTGGCTCCGGAAACCCCGAGAGGGTAGAACATCTCAACCTGCACCCTTGGGAACTTCCTCACCAGGTCATCGGGTACAGGGGCATCCACGACGCCTCGCCAAGCGAGCAGACGATTGGCTTGCAGCTCGGCGATACGCATGGCCTCGGAGGGACGCAGAGGCCGGTTCGGCATCAAGCGCCGTAAGTCATGTAGAACGCTTCGTGCCACCTCGCCCCCCTTTCTTTGCTCGTAACTTCTCAAACATCGCTGCTAGTTCGGCTGTTTCAGCAGCACTCAAGCCGTACTTGGAGCGCAGGTAGACGGGGAACTCCGGCAGTCCTTCTTTGCGAGCGTTGCCTGTTAGCGCGTACAAGTCTTCCAGTGGGATATCCAGAACACGACTCATCCGCTGCAGGGTCCCCACCGCAGGGCTCTCGATCTTGCCCGACTCCAACTTTGAGATGGTGGTGAAATCGATGCCTAACTCAGAAGCTAGTTCGCGCAGAGTGAGATCGTGGCTAAGGCGCGCTTTGCGCACTAACTTGCCTAGTTTTTCGGCTGGTGATGTTGGCATCGAGAAGCTCTCCTTATGCCCTCCATTTTACCAAAAGGTTGAACTGAGTTCAACACCTTTTTTGGTTCGTCCAGTTCCTGGAGCGTCGGCCATGCGCGATGCAACTCCACTAATAGGAAAGAGAGTTGCAGACGTTGGTCTGCAACTCTCATCAGGGTCACCCCTCCTTCGAACAGCGAGCTCTTTCCAGTGTGTTCAGAAAGAAATCGCAGCGGTCGGTGAGTTCCGACACAAGATCGGCAGCGCCTTCGAAACCATCTGAACTCAGTCGATCCCGGAGGCCGGCAAGCGTCCCGGCCAACAGCACGATTACGAGGTCGCCGAGGTCCGGCTCGTTTCCCTTCATCACATCTCCTGTTCCAGCGCCCGTCGGGCGTTCGGTGAGTGAG
>JBKJYP010000244.1:0-3244 GCA_046715695.1 Actinomycetota bacterium
GCACCTCAGGGGTCAGGCGGCGGTAGTTCTGACGTCGCTGTCCCTTCTTCATCCAACCTCCTCTCTCGGGATGTCTCAACATCCCTGGCTCAGAGAGGTGTTGCGTGGATTACTTGAGACCGCCGTCGTATAGCAACGGTTATCCCTCACTCGAGCAGCAACTACCGGCCGGCTTGGTGAGCCATGAACTCCAACAGGTCGGCGCGGGTGAGGACACCTACCGGCCTATCGCCATCGGCCACAACGACGGCTTCGGCTCCTCGAGACAGGTCGCTGAACATCTCTTCGACACCGTCCGCGGTCTGGACGATCGGAAGAGGAGCGTCCATGAGCCCGGCAACATCGCCCTCGATCGCTTCACGATCGCGGAAGACGCGGTCGAGCAGAGAACGCTCATTGATCGAACCGACGATCTCGCTGATGGATGTAGGAGCCGTCGAGGTCGCCACCGGGAGCTGTGAGATGCCGAACTCTTGGAGGATGTCGATCGCTCGCCCGACCTTCTCGCCGGGGACGATCGCGACCATGTCCGGGATGCCCGGCTCGATGCGGCGCTTCTCGGAGATGAGGTCACCGATGCGAGCCGGGGCCGCGGGGCGCTCGATGAACCCGTACTCCGCCATCCACGACTCGTTGTAGAGCTTGGACAGGTAGCTCTTGCCCGAGTCGGGCAGGACGACGACGATGAGATGCTCCGGCCCGAGATCGCGACCCACTTCGATCGCGGCCCACACCGCGGTGCCGCATGAGCCTCCGACGAGCAATCCTTCTTGCCGGGTTACTTTCCGGGCCGTCAAGAATGAATCTCTATCGGTCACGGTTATCCAGCGATCGACGATCGTCGGGTCGAAGGACTCGGGCCAGAAGTCTTCGCCGATCCCTTCCACCAAGTAGGGCCGCGCTTGTGCACTGGAATACAAGGAGCCCTCGGGGTCAGCGCCGACGACGACGATGTCTGGGTTCTTGGATTTCAGGAACCGGCCGGTGCCGGTGATCGTCCCCCCGGTGCCCACCCCGACCACGAGGTGGGTGATCTTGCCTTCGGTCTGATCCCATATCTCGGGACCCGTCGAATCGAAGTGGGTTTGTGGATTCTCTTGATTGAAGTACTGGTTGGGTTGGAAGGCTCCCGGGATCTCGGAAGCCATCCGCTCGGCCACCCGGTAGTAGGACTCCGGGTTCTCGGGGGCGACGGCGGTGGGGCAGATCACGACCTCGGCCCCGTAGGCCCTCAGAAGGGAGATCTTCTCGAGGCTCATCTTGTCGGGCATCGTGAAGATGCAGTGGTAGCCCTTGATGGCGGCGGCTATGGCGAGGCCTACAGCGGTGTTGCCTGAGGTGGGCTCCACGATGGTCCCGCCGGGCTTCAGGAGGCCCGCTTGCTCTGCTGCCTCGATCATCCGGATCCCGATGCGGTCCTTAACGCTTCCGCCTGGGTTCAGCATCTCCAGCTTGGCCACGAGGTCGCAGGAGAGGTCGCGGCCCATCTGGTTCAGTCGGAGAAGGGGTGTGCCTCCGATGGTGTCGAGGAGACTCTCGTAGATAGGCATGCGGGAAAAATCACGATACAACTCCCCACGAACTGGGAAAAGTCGATAGCATGGCCCCGATGACCGACGAAACCCTCCCAGAGGCGGGGCAGGGCGAGGGCGTTTCCGAAGGATCCGATCTTGCGGACGTCTACTCGCTCGATGTCCCAGAAGCACCCGAGCCGATAGAAGTCGCTACAGAGCCCGAAGAGGCTGCTGAAGCGCGCCCGGACGACGAGGTGCCCGCGATCCTTGCCAACATCATCGGCCCGGAAGAGCCGGAGCCCGTCGAGACCGAGGAGCTTCCTATTCCACCCTCGACCGCGCCGGTGATAACCATCGGAGCCTCGACTACGACCCCTGCAACTAACTCCGATGTGATCTCCGTTCCCAAGCGACGGTTCCGCAAGCCACACCTCGGTCTCAAGGGGATCGCTGCACTCGCTGTGCTCGGTGGGTTGATGCTCGTTAGCGGCGTCGGGATCAGCTACGCGGCCTACGACTACGGACGCGACTATTCCGGCAAGGTCATGCCGGGAGCGACGATCGCCGGCGTCGATGTCGGTGGCATGACGCGGGACGAAGCGATCACCGCCGTTACCGAAGCTATCCAGCCACAACTCCTGCGCACGATCTCGTTGAACTGGGGCGATAAGCGATGGAAAGTGACCCCCGAGAAGCTTGGTGCGCGTCACGATACGGAGGCCGCCGTCGATGCCGCACTCGCGGCCAGCCATGCTGCAGGGTTCATCGACCGGGCACGCATGCGACTCCTGAGCCACGACCTCAGCTTCGAGCGAGCCGTTGCGATCGAATACCCGAAGAAGAGCGTTCGCAGCTTCGTCGAGGGCCTCGCGTCATCGATCGACCGCCCGGCGCGCGAAGCCTCGACCAACTACGAGTCCGGCTGGATCGAGGTCATCCGCGAGCAAGAGGGTCGCAAGGTCCGCGTCCGAAAGACCTTCGACAGCCTGATGAACTCGCTCGAGCATGGGTCCTCGGCCGCTCCACTCGCGGTCGAGGTCGAGATGCCGAAGACCACAACGAAGGACTTCCAGAAGATCCTGCTGCTGCGCATCGGCGAGAACAAGCTTTATCTCTATGATCGAGGCAAGATCACGCATACTTGGATCGTCGCCACTGGGCAACCGAGCTACCCAACCCCGACGGGTGAATACGAAATCGTCGAGAAGCGCTACATGCCGACCTGGGTGAACCCGGCCCCCACGACCTGGGGCGCGAATATGCCGGCATCGATCCCGCCCGGCATTGGCAACCCACTGGGCCTCCGTGCTCTCAACTGGTCTGCACCTGCCATCAGGTTCCATGGGACCTCGGCCACGTACTCTCTCGGATACAACGCGTCGCATGGGTGTGTGCGCATGTCGAACGAGGACGTCATCGAGCTCTACGACCTGGTCGATGTTGGCACGCCCATCGTGTCCGTCGTCGTTGCTCCGCTGCGACCCCTCTACTCCGCGGCCCCGGACCCCACGATCGTCCCCGAGGACGCGGGTGAAGAAGCTCCCGGGACGGGCGAGGACGAGCGCGGCAAGGAGAAGCCCGACAACACCGATAGGGGCCACTAACTGGAGGAAAGGCGCCCCCCTCGTTTCGGCGAGGAGGATCGCAAGCTCTCGTACGGGAGCTATCTGAGACTTCCCGAGCTTCTCTCTCTGCAGGTCACCGAGTCTGATCCTCCCGCGCACGACGAG
>JBKJYP010000245.1:0-17010 GCA_046715695.1 Actinomycetota bacterium
GGTCGGTGCAACTCCTCGAGTGTCTCCAGGTAGCCTGCGATCGCGTCCTTAACCATCGCGATGGCTTCCTCGCGCGTTTCACCTTGCGTCCATAGCCCCGGCAGGTCGGGAACGGATACGACGTACCCTCCCTCTTCCTGAGTCTCGATGACGATTTCGTACTCTCGGTCTGGCGCCATTCCGACACCAGAGTAGCCGTATCTGTCGGGACCTCGCGACTCATTGTGCTGGGAGGCTGGCCGGGTGAACGCCAAGAGGCCCCCGACGAAAGCCGGGGGCCTCTTGGCAACAAGCGGTTCTTTAGAAGTCCATGTCTCCGCCACCCGGCATCGACGGCATCGCGGATGCTTTCTCGGGCTTGTCGGCGACGATGGCCTCGGTGGTCAGGAACAGGGCCGCGATCGAAGCTGCGTTCTGCAGCGCCGAGCGGGTCACCTTGGCGGCGTCGACGACACCCATCTTGAACATGTCGCCATACTCACCTGTCGCTGCGTTCAGGCCTTCGCCCGGGCCCAGCGTGCGGATCTTTTCGACCACGACGCCACCCTCGAGGCCGGCGTTGTAGGAGATGACCTTGAGCGGCTCCTCGAGAGCGCGACGGACGATGAGTGCACCGGTCGCCTCGTCACCTGTGAGCTCGAGCTTGTCGAGATCGTTCTGCGCGTGCAGAAGGGTCACGCCACCACCGGCGACGATGCCCTCTTCGACGGCTGCTTTCGTCGTCTGGACCGCGTCCTCGATGCGGTGCTTCTTCTCTTTCAGCTCGACCTCGGTCGCGGCGCCGACCTTGATGACGCCGACACCACCGGCGAGCTTCGCGAGACGCTCCTGAAGTTTCTCTTTGTCATAGTCAGAGTCGGACTTCTCGATCTCGGCTTTGATCTGGTTAACGCGGCCGTTGATCGCATCCGCGTTACCGGCGCCCTCGATGATCGTCGTGTCGTCCTTGGTGACGACGACCTTACGGGCGGTACCGAGCATCTCGAGCGTGACGCCCTCGAGCTTCAGGCCCACTTCCTCGGAGATGACCTCGCCACCGGCGAGCACGGCGATGTCGCTCATCATGGCCTTGCGACGGTCACCGAAGCCGGGGGCCTTAACGGCTGCGGCCTTGAACGTGCCGCGGATCTTGTTGACCACGAGCGTCGCGAGAGCCTCGCCCTCGACGTCTTCTGAAACGATCAGAAGCGACTTGCCGGCCTGTATGACCTTCTCGAGGATCGGGAGCAGGTCCTTGACCGCCGAGATCTTCGAGTTGGCGATGAGGATGTAGGGGTCCTCGAGAACCGCTTCCATGCGCTCGGCATCGGTGATGAAGTAGGGCGAGATGTAGCCCTTGTCGAAGCGCATGCCCTCGACGAGCTCGAGCTCGAGGCCGAAGGTGTTGGATTCCTCGACGGTGATGACTCCGTCTTTGCCGACCTTGTCCATCGCTTCGGCGATCGTCTCGCCGATCTCGGGGTCGTTATTGGCGGAGATGGATGCAACCTGAGCGATCTGCTCGCGGCCCTCGACATCGCGGGCCGAGCCCTTGATCGTTTCGACGGCCTTGGCGACCGCCTTCTCGATGCCCTTCTTCAGGGCGATCGGGTTGGCGCCGGCAGCCACGTTGCGCAGACCTTCCCGGACCATGGCCTGAGCGAGAACGGTGGCGGTGGTCGTGCCGTCGCCGGCAACGTCATCGGTCTTCTTGGCGACCTCTTTGACGAGCTCGGCGCCGATCTTCTCGAAGGGGTCCTCGAGCTCGATCTCTTTGGCGATCGATACGCCGTCGTTCGTGATCGTGGGAGCGCCCCACTTCTTCTCGAGGACGACGTTGCGACCCTTGGGGCCGAGCGTCACTTTCACGGCGTCGGCGAGCTGGTTCATCCCTCGCTCGAGGGCCCTGCGGGCTTCCTCGTCGAAGGCAAGGATCTTGGACATAGGTACCTCCTGTTGGTAGTGGCTTTTAGCACTCAAGCCGTTCGAGTGCTAAAGATTAGCCGAGGTCGCCCCGGCTCGCAAACGGGCCCAAGGTCCAGTCAGGTCGATAGGGTCGGCACGCCGTACAAGCTGATCCATGGGTCCTTTGTCACCACCGTCAACCGCTCCGCCATCGCCTGTGCAACGAGCATCCGATCGAAGGGATCGTTGTGATGTCGCGGCAGGGCGCCTGCCCCAAGCGCGTGGTCGAAGGAGATCGATAAAGGCTCGAAGCGGTTCATCTCGATCTGGAGCCCCAGGTCCGAGGGCGCGTCGAGTTTCCCGAGCGCTTGTTTGATCGCGATCTCCCAGGCAGTGGCGGCACTCACGAACACGCCGGATCCTGGATCGGCGATCGCAGCGGCAGCCTCTTGCGAGAGTGCCGGGTCGTCGGCTAGCCACCACAGGAGGGCATGGGCATCGAGCAATAGCTTCAACTGTTCTCGCCTCCGAACGCGGCCGCAAGTTCGGCAGGAAGATCGTCGAAGTCAGGAGCGATCTTGACGCGCCCTTTCCAGGCGCCGGGAGAACGTGGGCCTGACGTCTCCGTGTAGGGGATGAGCTTTGCGATGGGTTTCCCAGCCTTTCCGATCACGATGACCTCACCCCGGGAGACGCGATCTACGAGTCGTGAGAAGTGGGTCTTGGCTTCGTGGATGTTTACGAGCATGGCCGGCTCCTGACTAATCGGACTTAGTCCTATTAGTCTAGAGACCCTCGGACCTTAGGTCAACCACGGGGAGCGAGATCGAGCGTGAGGCTCAGCGGGGAGTCGAGTGTGCCCTCGGCCGAAAAGATGCGACCGGCGGGGAAGGTATGACCCGGCGGGGCGGCCACCGAGAGCCGGTAATCCTCGGTGACGACCGAGGCCCAGGGCACAAGCGTGAACTGGAAGCGGCCGCTCCCGTCGGCAACGATCGCCGCATCGGGGATGACATAGGTGAGCTCGATCGAAGCCGATCTCCCGGAGGGGATGTCGATCACCCTCCAGGCGACCGGGTGGTCGCCGTCGGAGTAGACCAAGGGCAACTGTTCGGTGCCGTTCACGACGAGCTCGTCGAGATCCGAGCCCCGGGGGAGCAGGAAGCAGAGCTGCATCCGGTTGAGCCCGGGAGGATCGGTTGCGGACCCGGTCCCTATAAGTACACCCGGGGGGCTACTTGGGGCCGTGTTCTTAAGAGTGACTTCGGTAGTCACCACAGCCTCGCCGGAGCTCTGGAGCGCCACCTTCGTCTCGACGCTTCGTCGTAGGTAGTAGTCGATCTTGTTGGCACCGTAGTTGTTCGCGAAGACGAGCTGCGGGTTCGGCCCGGCGTCGGTGTAGTCCCCCGTTATCCCGAGCGACTGCATGGCGCTCATCGCGTTGCGATCCTGCAGAAAGACCTTTAGATGATGCGTACGTCCCGACTCTCCGACCGACAGCGCGAGCTTGGTCAGATCGAGTTGGCCCGTCGTGACCTTGTCCCAGAACCTTTCGATCAGTGCCCCGAAGAAGGCGTTTTGGGCATCCTCGCTGTCGAAGTTCAGATAAGAGTCTTCGAGCAGGACCTCCACGATCGTGGCGCTCGTTACCTCGCTATCGATCTCAGGCGCGGGCAGGGAGTCGACGGATCCGAGGAGGTGCGCGAAGGAGACCGCGTCCATCGCCACGACACCGTCGAACCGGAGACCGCGCTGGGCCTCGTACATCTCGAGAAGGGTCGCCGCGACCACCGGGAAGTTGGGTGAGACGTTCACCTGTTGGAAAGCGACGAGTGCGGACTGTGGCCCGTAGTTTGCCTCGAACCAGGCAGGTGCTTGCACGGGAGAAGCGGACGGTGACGTCAGCACGTCTTTGATCGGACGGATGCCCCGCAGCTCGATGTGTCCTGAGTTGGCCTCCAGGATCGCCTGGACGCCGAACAACCCGCCCGTGGCTCTCGACTCGCCGAGGGTCTGCACCACGATCAGATAGCTCTGGTCTCCATCGAACATCTCCGGCAGGAGGCTCGCGAGCGCGTCCCCCTTGCGAGCGGCTTCCGCGAGCGTGCCGAACTCGGCCAGGGCTTTCTCGACAGCTTCGGTGATGAGAGGGATCCGGGTCGGCTCGATCGCCGTGAGGATGTCCATGGCTTCGGAAAGGAGACGGTCGGTCTCTTCGGTGAAGGGTTGCGTGGCGCGGATCGCGTCGAGCTGGAGCGCGCTGCCGGAGTACAACGCGGGACCGACCCCTCCTTCGCCCACTTCCAGCTTCATGGCGGCTTCGACCCCCGAGGCGCCGGCTTCGGCCCCCAAGCGGGACGCCTCGGCCAACCCGGCCAGCGCCCTCACGTCGGTGGACGTCTGAGGGATGAGCGCCCCCAGCGCCATGGCGGGATGGCGAGTCAACGACCGGGCGCGGCCCGCGGCATCGAGCGCCGTTGCGAGCGCGGATCGAGCGCCGGCTATGTCCCCCTCTGAGGCGGCCGACTGCGCCGCCTGGAACGAGTCCGCGGTGATCTCCAACGAGTCCTTCAATCCGTTGATCACGAAGAGTCCGTCGGCGATGAACATCGCAACGAGGAAGCCGCCAGCGGCCCCCGCGTAGCTCAGCCAGCCGTACCTCTTGCGACGCCGTCGGATATGGACCTTCTGTCCTCGCGGGCCCCTCGGCTCGTCGGCCCGGCCTTCGTCGGACCTCCACAGACTCGTCGGAGGAGGAGGGGCGGGCGCCCCCTCGGCCGGGTCCCACAACGAGGGAGGCGGTGATGAAGGCGCGGGTGGTGCCGGTGGGGGAGCCTCCGGCGCCCAGATCGGATCCGAGGTTGGTCTCGGACGAGACTTCTCGGGGTCCCAGGGGCCCCTCTCATCGTCGTGCCAGATCTTGTCGCTCATCGTTAGGCTCCAGCCCGGCCGTCCTTGGAGGGTTAGCGCGGAGGTTATCCTTGCCCCGGCGCTTTCCGTGCAAGCTCTCTCGGAGAGTCGAGACAAGCGATCCTCGTAAGGAAGCTTCACCTTCGGCCCAAATGGGTCGATATCAGATGGATGGGTGATCGACCCATTGAGTGTCGCGTCGGATGACTCGAGGGGGCAGCGAACGTGAAGAAGTGGCCTCAGGCCGCCAAGCTGATCTCGGTGTCGGCCGGCACAGCCTTGGCACTGTTCGCGTCTCTGTTCGCGTGGTCGTCGAACGTCGATCTCGTCCCACGTTCCGCTGAGTCCGAGTCCGTGACGCCTCGCCAGGTCCCGGTCCGTGCTCCGGGTGACCCGAGCTGCACGCCGTCGGCCGGGTATCCGACGCCACCCGATTGCACGGTGACGCCTTCGCCGCCGCCGCCATCAGGATCGCCCAGCTCGGTGCCGCCCGGCAGCATCCCCCCGGGCTCCGCACCCCCGTCGCCCACCACTCCTGCCCCCGGCAACACCGTCACGACCACGCCTTCGGGGGACCGCGCTCCGCGGACGATCTCGATCGAGGTTGGCCGCAACCGCCAGCGCGTGGGCCTCGACGTCGGCGTCAAGGGTCGCGTCATCTCTCCTCGAATCACCTGTTTCGCCACGGTGCTTGTCACGATCCGAACCAGGACAGTGGGGGGCGGCGGAGGTTTCTCCGACGCCCGGATCTTGCCGTCGTTGCCCGACGGCACCTACTACACAAGGTTCCCGGTCATCCGCGGTGTGACCTATGTGGCCACTGTGGCGCAGACGCCGTTCTGCGAGGCCGCGACCTCGGACGCACGGACCGTGCTCGCTCGTGCCGACATCGACGGCATCATCGACGATCACCTCGTGCGTCCGGGTCAGGAGATAACGATCTCGGTCCGGCTGACCCCGTGTGTGAACCCGCCGGGGACGGTCCAGCTGAGGGGGACCACTAACGACGGCAAGACTCAGAACATGGGGTCGAAGAAGCTCAACCGACGTTGCCGCACCACCTTCACGGTGACGATGCGCAGATCGACCGTCTTCCAGGTCCTGTGGTCGTCACCCGGCTCGGGCGTCGAGCCGAGCAAGACGAAGCTCAAGAGGGTCCGCGTCAGGCGCTAGCGATAGTAGCGATCGTTCCCACGCTCATCGCGCCCAGCACCAAGCGATTCAGCCATAGGTCGGCGGTCTCCCCACCCGCCGGTGCATCTCTCAGCGTGGGAGCGACCGAAAGCGATCTGACCACCCCGAAGAGACCCAGGACGATCGCCCCCATCGCTAAGTCTCCGGTCGCGATCACCTCAACCGCGACCGAGGTGAGTGTCAGGTAGCGCAGGTGGAACGGGAAACCGATCCCCAGCGCCGCCCCGTACAGGAACGCGGCCGGCCGAGGGCCGAAGTAGGTCCTCCACCATTCGGGGACCTGACGTCTGCCTTCGATCGACGGGATCGGTGCCCCCCAGGTCGCAGCAACGCCGGCCGCGGCGGTCAGGGCGATAGCGAACGGGGTGATCTCATCCCAAGGCGCACCGAGCAGCTGCCCGATCCCTGCGGCGACGGCCCCCATCACCGAGGCCGTGAGGGCCGCGCCCGCCACGTGCAGGGCCATCGATCCTCGATGGCCTTCCAGCTTCGCCCCGTCGACCACGGGACAGATGGTCTCCGCCATCGACAAGCCTCACGGGGAGAAGCGGGTTGACCAACCGGCGACGGCGGCGCCGGCGGCCAAGATCGCTATCAACACCTCGTGTTCGTGTCCTGGTACGCGATGCAGAAGACCTTTCGTCCGTTGTGGCAATAGCCCGTCACGCTGGCGTCACCGTTGATGCGCTTGTTCGAGTAGGAGCAGCAGTCTCTGATCCTGCGGATCCGTCCTTTGCAGCAACGGCTCCAGCCCCCTCCGTAGCGCGGTGCTCCCGTGAACGGGTAGCGCTCTCGGGTGACCTCCTGGCAAACCTTTCGCCGGACCTGGTCCGTGGAGGTATAGGCCTCCCCGTGATCATCGACCGGGTAGCCGTAGCGCGGGTGAACCGGGTAACCGTAGGCATCGACCCGGGTCTGAGGCGCGAACGGATGAGGACAGGAATTAGTCGTGAAGGTGTGACCACAGATGTGGTGCGCGTGGGCGCGCTCCGGCGCCAAGGCGAACGCCACAAGGGGCCCCCCGGTTAGAGCTACTAGACCCGACCCCAGCTTTCCCAAGAACGAGCGCCGGCTCGATCGGGTGGCCAGGGTGCGGGTCAGCTCCTCAATCTTGGAGTCGGACATGTTGCCTCTCGCTCGCGCTATCCAGAAGGCCCTCCAGCTGTTCCAGGTTATTGACCGTTCCTTTCGCACGAACTATCCCATCCTCGTCCACCACCAGGATGTAAGGAGTGCCGGGGATCTCGTATGCGACGGCGATCTCGATCCCGGGGACGATCGTCTGTCCCTTCTTCTCTGGATAGGCGAGGAGGGTCTCTTCGCGATCGACATCGGTGACCACGACCGGCTGCAACGAGTGGGTCCTCGCGAGCGTGGGCAAAGCAGGGAGGACCTCTTCGCACATCCGGCAGCCCGGAGACGCGAACAGGATCAGCTGAGTTCCGCTCCCCACCGCGACCGTCCTGCCGTCGAGTGATTCGGCCTCGATCGAAGTGAGACGTTCACCGAGGGGAGGCCCCTCGTCGTCCATCTCGAGAGCTCCTCGGGGCCCGAGTCTGAGGTGCAAGGTCCCTATCTGGCGCGCAAGCGCCACGACCACCACGCATAGCAGCAGCACGAGGCCCCATAACACCGCGTAGGACGCGGCCCACCACCCGGTCACGTCCCTAGTATGAAGGCATGACGCCCGCCCTTCTCGCCGTGGTCTTCGGGTACGCCGCGGCCTCCAAGGCGGCGCGTTTCCGCGTGTGGAAGGCGGCGTTGGGGACCTATCGGCTCGGCCGTTTGGAGAGCATCGTTGCGATCGCGGTTCCGGCCGCCGAGCTTTCAGTCGCCGGACTGTGTTTAGCCGGGTTCCCACGGGCCGGCGCGCTCTTAGCCCTAGCCCTTCTCCTGATGTTCAGCGCGGCGATCGTGCGTACTCGCCGGAAGAGGTTGCCGTGCGCCTGCTTCGGGGGCCGGGCATATCGCGACCGTTCCCGGCTCCTTCTGAGGAACATGCTCCTGGTGGTCCTTGCGACCTGCGCGCTCATATGGCCGAACGAGCCCTCAGCTCTGCCTTCGGGTCGGGATCTCGCGCCCGTCGCCCTGGTGGGGGCCGGGCTGCTGGCGGGGATCATGACGCTGCTCGGAACCAGGGCGGCATTGCGCAGGTGAGCTCTTCTGAAGAGATAACCCGGATGCGGATACTCGTCCAGGTCCACCACTGGCCCCCCGACGTCAATTCCACCGGGCTGTTGATGTCCAAGTTGTTCCGGCATATCGGATCGAGGGGACACGACATCACGGTTCTCACGACCTTCCCCCACTACGAGGGCTTTCGGACGTGGCCGGAGTACAGGCGGAAGTTGTACTCGCGTGACCGCGAGCATGGGATCGACGTCATCCGTGTCTGGTCGTTCACTCCCGGCAACAAATCGATGGTCTTGCGCCTGTTGAACTATCTGACCTTCAACCTCCTTGCTCTCTTCGCAGCGCTTTGCGTCCGCGGCCGTGTCGACCTTGTGTTCTGCACGAACGGCTCCTTCTTCTCCGGACTCACCGGATACCTGGTGAGCCGGGCCAAGCGCGCTCGTTGTATCTACAACCTCCAGGACCTCTACCCAGAGGTGCCGGTTTCGCAGGGTCAACTGAGCTCTCGGCCTGCTATCTGGATGCTCGAGCGGATAGAGCGGTTCATGTACGGGCGGGCCGACAGGTTGGCCGTGATCACTCCTTCTTTCCGCTCGAATCTCACCGGGAAGGGCGTCGACCCGGACAAGATAGATGTCATCCCAAACTTCGTCGATGTGGGGTGGATCAGGCCGCTGGACAAGGACAACGAGTTCGCAAGGAAGCACGATCTTCTGGGACGGTTCGTTGTCTCACATTCCGGGAACATCGGCTACGTCTACGATCTCGGATCGATGTTGCGGGCCGCGAAGAGTCTCAGTCCCGACTACCTGTTCCTGATAGTCGGCGCCGGCGTGGCGAAGCCAGACCTGGTGCAGCTGGCCGAAGAGCTCGGCCTCGAGAACGTCTTGTTCCTTCCCTTCCAGCCTTACGCGGTCGTCCCCTCGATCCGGGCATCGTCTGATGTGTCCGTATCTCTCTACAGGCCGAACTCGAGCCGCTATTCGATGCCGTCCAAGATCTACGAGATCATGGCCAGCGGCCGGCCTCTGCTCGCAAGCGCCGAGGAAGGTAGTGACGTCGCCCGTCTGGTCCAAGAGTCGGGGTGCGGCATCCTCATCCCTCCCGGAGACCCCGATGCCATCGCGGCGGCGCTCGAGGAGCTGCGCGGCGATCCGGCGCGCGCCGCTGAGATGGGGGAGCGCGGTCGGAAGCTTGCCGTTGACCACTACTCTTTGGCGGCCGTGGCCGATTCCTACATGAAGATCTTCGAGACGACGAGATGAGATCGATCATCTCCAAGATCGCTCCGATTCTCTCTCGCGGGCCGAGGGTCGCTCGACCTGTCGCGATCGCCCTTGCGGTGTTACTGAGTGCTCTGCCCTACGCTGGGGCAACCCATACGGCGGTTCCCGATCCGGCCGACACCCGGGGGGCGCTGGATCTGAGCCGAGTGCGGATGGTCGGCAACGAAGAGCCCCGCTGGATCATCTCCACCTACGAGACCTGGAGCATCGCCGGGCTCAGAGACACCGGCTTCTTCGTGATCGAGATAGACACATTCGGAACGAGCTACGGCGACTACTTCGTGCTCGTCAGGTCCACGGGTGATCGACTCGTTGCCTCGTTGTGGCGAGATCACCGGAACCGATCTGATAAACGCATCCGGACCTTGCGCATGTCCCGGCCCACGGCCGCCAGCATCAGGGTCCGGGTGCCGTTGAAGCGATTGAACTTCGGTGACCGCACCTCCTACCGCTGGCGAGTGACCACCATGTGGACGGGCCCCAGTTGTCGAAGGGTCTGCCTCGACCACGCGCCCGATACCGGTGGGATCAACGAACCGGTTCCCGGGGCCCTCCCGCCGTCGCCGACCCCCTCGTTCACGATCGTCCCGACTGACCCACCGACCCCGTCGCTCAGCCCGTCCCCGACTCCAACTTCTTAGGCTTCTTAGGCGGGCGGGTACTTCCAGAGGTCCTTGTCGTCGTCCTGGAAGAGCAGTCTGGTGGCAGCCATCCAGGCCACGGAGACGGCGACGAGGAGGAAGCTGGCGATCATGAGGATCGGGTTATCCGATAGGACCATCGAGTGTTCCTTCCCAATCAGGGAGGAAGATATGCATATGGAGGCCCAGTTCCGTCTAGAGACGATCGTCCGCGATATCGGCCCTTCCGTGGTCGCTTTCTCGGGCGGCGTGGACTCGGCCCTTGTTTCCCTGGTCGCCCACAGGGTGTTGGGCGACGCCTGCTCGGCGGTGACCGCGGTCTCTCCGTCTCTTTCTGCTCGAGGGTTGGACGACGCCGTGATGCTCGCCCGTCGCTACGGCTGGGATCACGTCCTCGTCGATACGGCCGAAGTGACCCAAGACCGTTATGCAGCCAACGATCCGGACCGGTGCTACTGGTGCAAAACCGAGCTGTTCGAGCGGCTCGAGCCTTTCGCTCGGTCCCGCGGAGCGACCTTGCTCTCGGGAGCCAACGCGGACGACGCAGGTGATCTGCGCCCCGGCGCTAGGGCTGCACGGGAGCAGATGGTCAGGGCGCCGCTGGCCGAAGCCGGGCTGACGAAAGAGGACGTCCGGACGCTGTCTGAGGGATACGGCTTGGATGGAGCCCGCCGTCCCGCGTCGCCCTGCCTGTCATCGAGGATCGCCTATGGGGTGAAGGTCACGCCGGAGCGATTGAGACGGATCGAGGGCGCCGAGGAACTGATGCGAGATCTCGGTTTCTCACTCTTCCGCGTCCGTGACCATGGGTCTCTGGCGAGGATCGAGGTCGGTGGCGCTGCCGACATGACGAAGATGCTGGGTCTTAGACAAGAGATCGAAGGGGCCCTGAAGCGCTTGGGATGGACATGGGTGACCCTGGACCTGGGAGGGTTCAGATCGGGATCGATGAATGCGATCCTCGCGCCGCCCCGGATGGCACCCCCGGGCTGACGAGAAACCCAAGAAAGTAGAAGGCCCCGCCGTTGCCGGCGGGGCCCAGTTATCTTCGAGTGTGACTAGAAGATGTACTGCAGAACGACGATCAAACCTATTACCGCAAGTACGGTCCATACGATTCCCATAACTGCCTCCTTCTTTGCATCGCACACCTCGGAGGTGGCGAGGTACTTCAGACCTATAGGGTTCTTTCCCGGCGGACGCCGAGCACAAACTCGCGGGGTCTAAGTAATCAGAGAGGAGTTCTCGTTTGGCTCGCACGAGATCGAAGACGGAGGTTGTGGTCGCCACCGATCTAGTACGCCGATTCGGCGACGTGGTGGCAGTTGCGGGGGTCGATCTCTCGATCAAGGAAGGCGAGATCTTCGGCTTCCTCGGACCGAACGGCGCGGGTAAGTCCACGACCGTCCGGATGCTTACGACGTTGCTTCGTCCCTCCAGCGGTAAGGCGACGGTCGCAGGTCATGACGTCGTTACCGAGGCCGACGCGGTTCGTCGCTCGATCGGCGTCGCTCTCCAGGATGCAGCGATCGATCCACTGATGACGGGCCGCGAGCTTCTCGTCTTCCAGTCCGTCCTGCACGGCTTGCCGAAGAGCCATATCGACGGCAAGAGCGAAGGGCTCCTCGAGATGGTCGGCCTCACAGCCGCGGCCGACCGGCGGGTCGGCACCTACTCCGGCGGTATGCGACGGAGGCTCGACCTGGCTCTTGCTCTCGTCCACGAACCCCTCGTTCTATTCCTGGACGAACCGACGACCGGCTTGGATCCCAACTCTCGCGTCGCTCTTTGGGATGAGGTTCGCCGTCTCAACAAGGAGTCGGGGACGACCGTTTTCCTGACCACGCAGTACATGGAAGAGGCGGATGTTCTCGCGGGACGCATCGCGATCATCGACGAGGGCAAGATCGTCGCGGAGGGTACGCCGGCCCGGCTCAAGGCAAAGGTCGGTGATCCAACCCTCGCAGTGGCGGTTGTCGACCACTCGGACGATGATGATGCACGGCGCGTGCTCGCCAGGTTCGGAGAGCTCGTCGACGCCCCCGACGGATATGTAGCGGTGCGCATCCCCGGCGGAGCATCCAAGGTGGGCGCGGTGTCGCGCGCTCTCGATCGCGCCAAGGTCGCGATCGAGGGTCTCGAGCTTCACAACCCCACCCTTGACGACGTCTTCCACGAAGCGACCGGTCGTCGCCTCGAGGGGGCACTTGCCGATGGATAGCCGGGCGGTCAACTATCAGGGCAACGTCCGGCTGAGGCAGTACTCCGCACTCAGCAAACGTGCCGTGCTCAGGACGATCCGCCAGCCCGCAGCGGTTATCCCGTCGCTGGCCTTCCCGATGATCTTCATGGCGATGAGTTCGGCTGCCTTGGATCGTTCCACCAGCCTCCCGGGCTTCCCCCCGGTCGATTCCTTCTTCCAGTTCCTCATCACATCGACCATCATCCAGAGCGCCCTCTTCGGGGCGGTTAGCGCGGGCGCTGATATGGCTCGCGATATCGAGGACGGATTCTTCGAGCGTCTCGTGGCCTCTCCGGTCGCCCGGATGTCGATCCTCGTCGGCCGGGTCATGGGTGCAGCGGCTCTTGCGTTCGTCGGAACCTGGCTGTTCCTGGTCGTCGGGCTGATCTTCGGGCTCGATGTCGAGTCCGGGATCTGGGGGATGCTCCTGATCGCCGTAACCGCTTCGATCGTTGCTTCGGGGATCGGTGGCTTGAGCATGGCGATGGCGCTACGCACCGGTTCGAGCGAAGCTGTGCAAGGCAGCTTCCCCCTGCTCTTCAGCTTGCTGTTTCTTTCCAGCGCCTTCTTCCCGCGAACATTGATGAGCGGATGGTTCAAGACGGTGGCCACGTTCAATCCGTTCTCGCATCTGATCGAAGGCTTGCGCATCCAGATCATCGAGGGCTTCCATGCTGTCGAAGCGCTGAAAGCGCTGGGCGTGGCCGCCGGGCTCTTCGCGGTCGGCTTCACGCTCGCGTCCCTCGCGCTCCGCTCTCGCTTGGCGGTGGGCTCATGACCCCGCCACCCCTGGCGCGCGGGGGGACGACTTGATGGCACGAGAGGCATCGGCGGCTTACTGGCCGGTCACCTGGGGGATCGCGAAGCGGAGCTTGATGCTCATCCCGCGCGTCCCATCGACGTTCTTCCCTTCATTGATCATGCCGGTCTTCCTCACGATCGCGTTCGCCGGGCCCTTCTCCGGGTTGGTCCAGTTGCCCGGCTTCCCAGCGGAGAAGATCATCGATTGGGTCTTCCCGATGACCGCCCTGCAAGGATCGGCGTTCGCTGGGATCACGACGGGGATGGGTGTCGCGCGAGACCTCGAGAACGGTTTCTACGACCGACTCCTTGCGAGTCCCGTCTCGCGTTCGTCGCTCCTTTCGGGCCCCCTGCTCGCGTCGGTTCTACGAGCCACCCTTCCCTTCACGCTTCTGATGATCGTTGCCATCGTCGGCCGGGCTCACTTCAAGGACGGTCTCGAGGGCGTTGCGATGCTGGCCGTCGCTTGTTTCGGCATGGCTGCGGCAGCCGGGGCGTGGGCCCTCGCCCTGGCGCTGCGGTTCCGGACCATGCAGGTAGCGCCGCTCATGCAGATCGGCATCTTCCTCAGCGTTTTCCTCTCGACCGCACAGATGCCGATGAATCTCCTCACCGGATGGGTGCACCAGGTGGCACGATTCAATCCGATGACCAATGTGCTGGCGCTGGCTCGACAAGGCTCTCTGGGTGACGTGACCTGGTCGGGGACATGGCCGGGCCTGGTTTCGCTTGCGGGCATGATCGCTGGTCTGGGGTTCTTCGCAGCTCGTTCGATGAAGTCTCTGGAAGGAAGGTAGCCGTGGATTTCGCTCTCCCGCAGCACATCGCAGCCATCCGTGACCGTGTTGCAGCCTTCGTCAACGAGCACGCTCTCCCGGCGGAGGCGGAGATCGCGTCGGGCGCGGACTTCGATGCCACGCTTGGTCGTCTACAGGAAGAAGCCAAGTCCCAAGGACTGTGGAACCCGCACATGCCCGAAGAGTGGGGTGGTCTCGGCCTCGGCCCCCTCGGGATGGCGATCGTGTCCGGCGAATGCGGGGTCTCGGGTCTCGCCTCTTATGCCTTGAATGCGATGGCACCGGATGAGGGCAACATGCACCTGCTGCTCCATTCCGGGACCCCGGAGCAGCTCGAGAGCTACCTCCGTCCTCTGGCGGAAGCGAAGGTTCGCTCCTGCTTCGCGATGACCGAGCAGGCCGCGGGTGCCGACCCGACCGGTTTGCTGACCACCGCCGAGCGAGATGGTGACGGCTGGGTCTTGAACGGAGAGAAGTGGTTCATCAGCGGCGCCATGGGGGCCGCGTTCGCGGTCGTCGTCGCCAAGTCCGAAACGGATGTCGAGGACGATCGCCGCGCCTACTCACTGTTCCTCGTCGATGGTGACAACCCGGGTTGGAAGGTCGTCCGCGAGATTCCGGTGATGGGCACGGACATGCCCGGGGGCCACTGCGAGGTCGTCATCGAGAACTGCCGTGTTCCGGGTAACGCGATGCTGGGGGCGCCGGGCGAGGGCTACAAGCTCGCGCAGGTCCGTTTGGGGCCGGCTCGGCTCGCGCACTGCATGCGCTGGATCGGCGTCGCCCAGCGCGCTCTCGACATGGCGGCTCAGCGCTCACTGACGAGGGTCACGTTCGGCAAGCCCCTGGCTCGGCGCCAGACCGTCCAGAACTGGCTGGCCGACTCTGCGATCGAGCTCTATGCCTCCCGGCTCATGGTCCTGCATGCTGCCTCGCTCATCGAGTCCGGCCAGGAGTACCGTCAGGAGGTCTCGATGGCGAAGGTCTACGTGTCCGAGATCATGGGCGACATCATCGATCGCGCGCTCCAGATACACGGCTCCCTCGGTTACTCCGGCGACTTGCCTCTCGAGCGGTACTACCGTGACGCGCGCGCCGCTCGCATCTACGACGGACCCTCGGAGGTCCACCGGATGGTGGTCGCACGTAATGTGCTGCACGCCGCCATGAACGGGGGGACGACCAAGCCCGCCACGGGTGGCCTTGGTTGACACAAACAGGTCTGATGGATGAGGTCGCTCTCGCGGCCTATCTCGAAGACAAGCTGCCCGGCTCGGGTGCTATCTCGGTCGAGCGTCACCAGGCGGGTCACAGCAACGAGACGTTCTTCCTCACCCGCGGTGACGATAGATATGTCCTTCGGCGCCCGCCTGCCGGCGCGTTCTTGCCGTCGGCGCATGACGTGGGTCGCGAATACAAGGTGCTGACGGCGTTGAACGACTCGGATGTCCGAACGCCCCGCACCTTCCTGCATTGCGAGGACGAGTCGGTGATCGGTGCACCCTTCTATGTGATGGAGCGCGTCGATGGATACGTGATCCGAGACAGCTTGCCTCCCGAGATCTCCGATCAGTCGGCTATCGGGCCCGAGCTCGTCGATGCACTTGTCGAGCTTCACGCTATCGATCCGCCTCCCGGCTTAGGCAAGTCGGAGGGATACCTCGACCGCCAGCTACGCCGTTGGAAAGGTCAGCTGGAGCTCACTCTGCCGTTCACGCGTCCGCTCCCCGAGCTCGAGAAGGCGGGGGAGTGGCTTCACGACAACAAACCGGAGTCACCCGCCGCCACGCTCGTCCACGGTGACTACAAGCTCGACAACGTGATGTTCTCCCCGCCGGGGAAACTCGTGACGATCCTCGATTGGGAGATGTCGACGATCGGTGATCCGTTGGCCGACCTCGGTTGGATGGTGTCCTTCTGGCGCGAGCCGGGATCGGACGACGGGTTGCTCGTCGAGTCGTGGGGCGGCAAACAGATGCGCGACGAGCTTGTCGAACGTTACGCGGACAAGACGGGACGCGATGTGTCGGGTCTCAAGTGGTACCAGGTACTGACTGTTTGGAAGCTGGCGATCCTGCTCGAGGGCTCGTACGCGCGCCACCTCGCAGGAGTCACCGACGACCCCTTCTTCGCGCGGTTGGAGACCGGCGTGCCGGACCTCGCCCGGCTCGCGCTTCGGGTCGCTGCATCATGAGCGGGAACTACGAGGCTTTCATCACCGATTTCGGTGGCGTGCTTACGACTCCACTCCAGGATGCGATGGCCAAGTTCGCCGAGTCTGAAGGTATCGAGCTCCAGGATTTCGTGCGCGTCGCGCTGGGTGCTTACTCCGGAGGAGAGGACTCGCTGGTCACTCGCTTCGAAACCGGCCATGCGACCGAAGCGGAGTTCTCACAAGCGATGTCGGAGCGTCTCACCGAGATCGCCGGACACCCCATCGTCCCCGAGGGTCTGGTGGCCCGGATCTTCGCCGGCATCCGTCTCGAGAACGAGATGCTCCAGTTGGTGCGGGATGTGAAGGGGATGGGGCTGAAGACCGCACTGCTCTCCAACTCCTGGGGCACCGAACTCTATCCGCCCGACCTCGAGGGCCTCTTCGACGTGAGCCTCATCTCCGGCGAGATCGGCCTGCGCAAGCCGGACCCCGCGATCTTCGCCCTTGCCGCGCAAAGAGTTGGGACGAACCCGGACAGATGCATCTTCGTCGACGACCATCCCGGCCACCTCGAGGCCGCAGGGGAGATGGGGATGACGACCGTTCTCCACAGGACGCCAGCGCAGACCCGGGACGAGGTGCTCGGCCTGCTCGCAGGAGGCCCGACGGCAGCGTCTAACTGACTGTCATCGGCCCCTCGCGGGGCCACTGACACAGAAGGATCAAGCGCTTGAAGAAGATCGTATTGATGGTTGTTGCCTCATCTCTGATCATCGGGATGATGCTGGCTCCCGCTGAAGCCGCTAAGAAGAAGAAGAAGGCCCCAAGCCGCGCGTTGCGACTGCTCCTTATGCCAGCCCCGCTGTGGGTGTAGGCGGCGTCGGCGGAGGATGCGTAGAGCCCAACGGTTGTGTGAGCTTCGGCATCGGCGCGACCGAAGCGTTCGTCAAGATCGAGGCCACCGATG
>JBKJYP010000246.1:0-12824 GCA_046715695.1 Actinomycetota bacterium
ATCAAGGTGATGAAGAGACGCTCCTATGGCTTCCGGGACCCCGAGCGCTATCGTCAGAAGGTCCTATTGGCGTGTGGTCACCGAGCTGTCGGGGCTGGCTGAACCACCGTGCTTCGTGAAGAGCCCAACTTCTCTTCGACGGCCTCAGGTGGCGGGTCGACCGCCGGGCGGGAGCGAAGGAACACACCCACAAGGACGAGGAGCAGAGCTGCACGCACCCACACGCCGCCCACCATCATGCGGCGCCAGAAAGAGTTGTCCTGCTCTGCGAAGAATCGGAAAACGCCCCAGTACACCGCCAGATCGACAGCCGTGTAGGCGACCCACCACATGATGTGGGTGCGGAGCAGGACGAAGAAAGGAAGGATCCACAGCGCGTATTGCGGCGAGTGAACCTTGTTCCACAGAAGGAAGACGGCGAGCAGGGCGGCACATGTCTCGAGGACCGGATAGGCGCCCTCTTTCCGAGCACGCACGTAGCCCAGCGCCAGTACCGCGGTGAAGAAGATCAGGGTCAAGCCCGCGGACCAGAGATTGATGCGATCGGTGCCGAGCGGAGGGAACCAGCTCGGGGGCCAGGTCCAGATGTTGTCGTAGTTGGGCCCCCGGAACCGATGGAACTGATAGGTCGCGAACCAGCCGTCGAAGTTCCGCAGAGCGAATGGAAGGTTGATCGCGATCAAGGTCCCGACGCCGGCAGCAGCGACCCAGACCGCCCGCGCTCTCTCCTTCGCGAACCAAAGAGCTAAGACCAGTGGGCCCAGGAAGAAGATCGGGAACATCTTCAAGGCAGCTCCGACGCCGAACAGGACGGCAGCCGTCTCGGGCTTGCCTTTCCACCACGCATAGAAGCCGCCCACCGCGGCAGCCACGACCATCAGGTCCCAGTTGTGGAACGCGTACAGGACCACGGCAGGTGCAGCCGCCCACAGGATCGCTCTTTCACGAGTCATCTTCGCCAGCAGCCACGCAGCTAGCAGCCCGAACGGCACGAGGAGGATCGAAGTGACCACCAGGTAGGAGTTGGACGATGACGAGAATCGGGCTGCTATCCACATGAAGACCCCGGTTAGAACGGGGTACTCGATCGCACCTCCTACGAGGACATCGGTCCCTTCGAGGTGTCCGTTGATGTAAGGAAAGGTCTCCTCTAGCCCGCGGATCCCATAGAGGGCCTGCACATCGTTGTAGCAACCCGTCGTGTACTGATGGTTATCTGCCCACGGCTTCAGGCACTGGGCTTTGAAGAGGAACCCCAAGAGCAACACCACGGCACATATCGCAACCGTCGATAACACCCCATCCCGAGGCTTCACCCCTTGTCGGCTCTCGGTACCTTCATGCTGCTTCGATCCCCCCTGGGTCAATGTCCCGTCCTTGCCCTGGCCGATCGTCAAGACGATCGGCTCTTCTCTTCCTTAGGCTCCGGCTCGACCGTCGGCGTCGGGACGATACCCGGGGGCGGCTCGGTCGGGGTCGGATCCAACGTCGGAGTAGGTGTGGGCGTCACCGGCACCAACGTGTAGCTCGGGCTCGGTTCCGGGGTGTAGGGGGGTGGCGAGTTGATGATCCTCTCGGGTTCCTCGGTCGGAGGCACGAAATCGAGCACCTCCATATCCGCGGTTGCCGCACTCATATAGGAGGCCCAGATCTGGGCCGGGAACGACCCTCCCGTCACTTCTATCCCGTGCACCGGACGACACAGGACGGGGTCCGCGCAGTAGCTCATCAGAGGCACGATCGGTTCACCCCCCTTGACCTTCTCCAACGGATAGCCCATCCATACGACCGTCGCGAGCTGAGGCGTGTACCCGGCGAACCAGGCGTTGCCGTTGTTCTGGGTCGTACCCGTCTTGCCGGCCACCGGACGACCGACATCCGCGGCTGTTGCGGTTCCTCCCTCGACAACATGAGTGAGGATCTCGTTCAAGACATCTGCCGAGTTCTGGTCGACGACCTGCGCGCCGACATGATCAGCCTCCTCCTCGCAATCGATGTCCTTCTGAGGCAGGTACTCCTTGAGGCAGTTGCCTTGGGAGTCTGTGATGTAGCGGATCGGATTCACCGACGGTAGGCGGCCGCGCCCGGCGAAGCCGGCATAGGCACGCGCCATCTCGACAGCGGTCACATCCAACTCACTTCCGCCGAGAGCCAGCGAGCATCTTGGTGGGATCTCGTCGAGACCTGGAGGCGGGTCGAATCCGAACTCGGTCAGCAGGTCGGCGACCTTGTCCGGGCCCACCTCCGTGATGAGCTGCGCGTAGACCGTGTTGATCGAGTTCGTGGTCGCCTGATCGAGCGTGACGGTCCCGTACGACCCCCCGCCGTAGTTCTCGGGCCGCCAGGGCACGCCGTTCGTCTCGCACCTCTCGTCTTCGATCGTCTTGGGGCTCGATCCCGAGAAACTGGAGTCCGGCGAGATCCCGTTCTCGATCGCAGCTAGAAGCGTGAACGGCTTGAGTGATGACCCAGGCTGCCGCCCGATATCGGCGGCGTAGTTGAACCCCCTCGCCTTCTCGACGTTACGGAAGGTCCGGCCCCCGACGAAAGCGCGCACCTCACCTCTCGGTGTCATCGACACGAGGGCGGCCTCCGGATCCTCCGGCTCGGTGAGCGTCGAGGAGACCGCCAGCTCGGCGCTCGCCTGCATCTCCGGATCGAGCGTCGTGTAGATCTTCAACCCGCACGTGAACAGACAGTCCTTGTACTCGCCGGAGAGGAAGTCGCGTCGGATCCACTCGATGAAGTAAGCGGCTTTCTGAGTGGTCGTCCCCTGCCTAGCCGCTCGGGATAGGCGCAGCTCTTGACGCTTGGCCTGCGCGGTCCGGAAAGAGGAGATATAGCCCTGCGCCTCCATCAGGTCGAGGGCACGGTCGCGTCTCGCGATCGCGCCTTCACGGTTGCGATCGAGCTGATACGCCTCGGGCGAGGGGACGATCCCTCCCAGGTAAGCCGCTTCCCCGAGGGTCAGCTCGGTCGCGTGCTTGTCGAAGTAGGTCCGCGCAGCAGCTTCGATCCCGTACGCGCCGCGGCCCAGATAGATGGTGTTGAGGTAGAAGCCCAGGATCTCGGCCTTGGAATAGGCGCGCTCGAGCTTGATGGCGAGGATCGCCTCTTTGACCTTGCGGGTCAAGGTTCGTTCCGACGTGAGCACCGCGTTCTTGATGTACTGCTGCGTGATGGTCGATCCACCTTGAGAGATCTGGCCCCCGGTCAGGTTGGCCCATCCCGCCCTCGCTATGCCCCTCATCGACACGCCGTTGTGTTTGTAGAAGTCTCGGTCCTCGGAAGCGACGACGGCCTGGCCGACATATTCAGGTAGCTCGCTCGTGTCGATCAAGAAGCGACGGACCTCATTGCTGAAGGTTCCGATCGGGTTCCCGTTCCTGTCGAAGACCTCTGCGGACGAACTCAAGAAGTTGATGTCGCGCGGCAGTGGGATCGTCGCGAACATGTAGGTAGCGGCCAGGATGGCGCCACCGAGGAGGATGGCACCCACCGGGAAGATCCACCCCCAACGCAGCAACCAACGCTGGAAGCGCGAGCGCGGCTTCCGCCTGTGCTTCTTCTTCTTCTTCGTGCGCCCGGAGCTCGCCGGACGCGCAGTTGTCGCTTTCGTTGCGTTCGGCATCGTTGTTCGAAGTGTAGGTCCGAAGCGCCGCTAACTATAGGAAACCGTCCCGCATCCCCTCGATCGTGGCCCAGCTCACGCTCAGCCAGGCCGCGGCCAACCCGGCGAGCGCGGCCCGCCTCAGAGTCTTCGGGCCGGCAAGTCCGCCAGGAGAGACAGATGGCACCAGGATGGTCGGTGGCTCCCCGGCAGGTGAGGGCAACATCCCGGCCGGTACCCCGATGACGAACAACCCGGCAGCCGCGATAGCAGACATGTACAGATAACCGCTGGGGTCGGGGGCCGAGAATCCGGCAGCCGAGAGTCCCGCCACGATCCCTACTGCTGCACATAGCTCCGGACGTCCCCATGGCAGCTGAACCCGGCCCCTGATGAGCGGAGCGGCAAGGTGCACCGCACCTACCGTCGCGAGCGGGAGCAGGATGGATGCGGCGAGGTAGGCGCCTCCTCCAAGGAGACCCATCTCCGCGATCCGACCGGCAGAGTGGATGGCAGCCCCGGTGACCGCGACGAACAACGCTGTGCCGGGCCAGGGGCCGGCCAACAGGGCGATGCCCGTCCGACCAGGCGCGGCCGAGCTGAGGGTGCCGGTGATGATCAGGACAGTGGCGATCCCGGCCGGCGAGAGGCTCGGCTCATGGATAAGGGCGCACCCAAGGGCAAGCAACGAAACGAATGCAACCGGGTCGGTGGTCACCGGCCGGAAGGCGAGTAGGGCGGCGCCCGCGATCAGTAAAGCGGCCGGCACCACCGCGGCCCCAGGGCCGAGAAGAGCTAGCAACACGAAACCAGAGCCGGCGAGAAGCGGGGCCTCGGGGCCTCGGTCGCGGGCGAACGCCACCAGGGCGATCCTCAACGCCGCAGCAACTGAGACGGCCGCCACGATGGCTCCATCAGGTTGCGCCGGCAGCATCCAGACATCGTCGCGAACGGCGCTCAGGATGAGACCTGCGAGAACAGGGAGGTCGACGAGCAGCACCAGCCCACTCATCCAGGAGAACCACCGTCGGTTCGACCCCAGCACCAGCGCCGTGTTACTGCACAACCAGAACAGAAGGAACGGGATCGTCCATCTACCGGTAGCGGCGAGTGTGAGTGCGATCGCCGCGACGCCGCTCAAAGCTGAGGCGGCTATGCCCGTCCTTGGGAGTGAACCGATCAGGAACCATGTTGCAGCGAGGGACATGCCGGCGATCACCGTCGCGGGTGAGTCGACGGTGACCGAGTGCCAGGCGATCCCGCGAAGCGCGATCAGGAGGCCGGCGAGGGTCCCGACGAAGGAGACCACGCCGCGCGATCGCTCCCAGGTCATCACTCAGACGGTTTCCACGAGGAGAGCTGAGGCAACGACCATGGAAGTCAGCGCAGCCGCTAAGACCGCCCATGAATAGACCGGCTTCGCCCTGCGCAGAAGTAGCCCGGCCCCCAAGGCCACGACCGCGAGTGCCAGAGGTGAGAGGGGAGCCAGACCGGGCTGCGCGGGACGGAAGAAGACCGACGCGATCCCGGCCGCCGGGGCCCACGTCTCGAGCCAAGCCCAGACCCTCGTGGACCAAACCCCCATCTCCCCAGGGAGCAAGACGAGTGGCTCCAGAGGAGGGGAGCACCAGACCATCAGAGCCGCGATCGAAGCGAATGCCGCTAGTCCTGTAGCCGCTGCCGGAAGCTCCGGTCCGACCAAAAGGGACGGTCCAAGCACCTCCTGGATGCCGAAGAGCTGCTGCAGGTCGACCGTCGACCAGCGCAGTGCGCCGATGCCCAACGCCAATGCGAGAAGGACGAGACTCGCGCTGGTTCGAAGTTCGACGCGCCGGCCCACGGTGATCAAGGAAACGCCCCCGATGAAAGCCGGAACCGTGCCGGGCGCGATGCCGAGAGCGAGGCCCAGGGCCACCATCACCCCGGCGACCCTCAGAGCCCCGGGAACGGCGGCGGCTCTGGCCTCTACTTTGTCCGACCTCGCGTGAAGCGAGCCTCACCCCACCGTTTGCCGGTCACGTACGACCGCAACAGGTGGTTCCAGGCACAGTCGATGCAGACCTCGACGACATAGCAGGTGAATTGCTCGTACTTCTCGATGAGCTCCGTCAACCACTCGTCGGGGTAGACCACGCGCCCGCTGTTCGTCTTCAGCTCGTCCCCGTAGACATAGCTGAGCCGGCGAAGGGTCTCATGGGAGCACACAGGGCACTTCTCGTCGGAAGGCTCGCCGATGTTCTTGCCCGCCCGCATCAACTCGGGGTGGGCGTCGCATACGTCGGTGGTGCCGATCAGGCCCCGTCGAAGTGAGCTGAGGGCCGCACGGCGGGCCAGGGTGTAATCGACGACCGGGCGCTGGAGCGCCGGCGGCGCTGCCGTGGGGTCGAAAGAGCGTCCCGAGATGGGCATCGAAAGATGCTATCCCCGCCGAGGGGGCCCGAGCGAGCGGGTGTGCCCAGCGAGGGAACCTGTGGCGCGATATATCGTTTCGATATATCATCCCGATAGGAAAAAGCGATATATCGGAAGCACCTTAAGAGAATGGGTACTTGATGAAGCAACCCGGGATGCTCGAGCTACCAGTGCTCGGGCTCCTCAAGGAGAAGGAGATGCACGGCTACGAGCTGCGTAAGCAGCTGGGCGCCATGCTCGGTCCCTTCTGGCAGGTCTCCTGGGGCTCTCTCTACCCGACCCTGCGCCGCCTCGCCAAGGACGGCGCCGTCGAGAAGCTTCCCGTGCCGGCCACCCGCGCCCCCAAAGCTCGGGCGGCCACCCGCACCCGCAAGGCACGACCGGCCGCCTCGACGACGATCTCACCGGGACGTCGCAAGACCGTTTACCGGATCACCCCCAAGGGCGAGGGGCAATTCACGGCGATGCTGGAGGAGACTGCCGCCGCCGTCGACGCCGAGCACTTCACATTGAAGCTGGCGTTCTTCCGCTACCTCCAGCCAGAGACACGCCTCGCACTCCTCGAGAGGCGCCGTGCTTATCTCCAGGACAAGCTCCAACAGTTCAAAGCCAACATCCGCGACTACAAGGAGCGCATCGACAGCTACACGCTTTCTCTGCAGAACCACGGCATGGCGTCGACCGAGAGCGACATCGCATGGATCGACGAATTGATCCGAAACGAACGGAACGTCGACGTATCTGCGGGCGGCCTCGGCCGGCCCACCAACGTCGTCGGCCCAGAGACTTCAAAGGCATAGGGGGGAACCGATGGGAAAAGTCAGGGTTGGGATTATCGGGGTCGGCAACTGCTCTTCATCGTTGCTTCAGGGCATCGAGTTCTACGCGAAAGCTCGCGAGGACGAGCGCGTCCCCGGCCTGATGCATGTGGACCTCGGTGGCTACCACGTCCGTGATGTCGAGTTCTCGTGCGCCTTCGACGTCGACGCTGCCAAGGTGGGACTCGACCTCGCCGAAGCGATCTGGATCGAGCCCAACAACACCATCAAGTTCTCCGATGTACCTACGACGGGCATCGAGGTACTCCGCGGCCACACCTATGACGGTCTCGGCAAGTACTACCGCGAGGTCGTCACCGAATCAGAGATGCCTCCGGTCGATGTCGCCGCGGTGTTGCGCGAGACCGAGACAGATGTTCTCGTCAGCTATCTGCCCGTCGGATCCGAGCAGGCCGCGCGTTTCTACGCAGAGCAGGCCCTCGAAGCGGGCGTAGCCTTCGTCAACTGCATGCCGGTCTTCATCGCCACGAACGAGGACTGGGCTGCGAGATTCACCAAGCACGGCATCCCGATCATCGGCGACGACATCAAGAGCCAGCTCGGCGCGACGATCTCGCACAGGGTCCTCTCCAAGCTGTTCGAGGACCGCGGTCTGATCATCGACCACACCTACCAGCTCAACTTCGGCGGCAACATGGACTTCAAGAACATGCTCGAGCGGGAGCGCCTTCAGTCCAAGAAGATCTCGAAGACCCAATCCGTCACGTCGCAGATCACCGGCGGCATCGACCGAGACGACATCCACATCGGGCCTTCCGACCACGTGCCCTGGCTCAAGGATCGCAAGTGGGCCTACATCCGCATCGAGGGTCGCGAGTTCGGTGACATCCCGGTGTCGATGGAGCTCAAGCTCGAGGTGTGGGACTCCCCCAACTCGGCAGGCGTTGTGATCGACGCGGTTCGTTGCGCGAAGGTTGCGATGGACCGGGGTATCGGTGGGCCGTTGCTCGGACCCAGCGCTTACTTCATGAAGTCGCCCCCGGTTCAGTACTCGGACGCCGAAGCACACGATCTCGTCGAGGACTTCATCGCCGGAGTTGACTCATTCGCAGTCGAGCTGGACCCCACGCTCAACGGTTCGAACGGTTCCAAGAACGGCTACACCCTTGGGATCGAACCCGCTGTCAGCCACAAGCCCTAGCTCTCAAAAGCCCCTCGCGGGGCAGCCCACCAAGGACTTCCGGTGGCTGCTCGCCGCGCAGTTCATCGCACAGGTCGCCGACGGCTGGGCACAGGGAGTGTTCGCGGACATCCTTCTTCTGGAGCCACGCGGCGACGAGGGGCCCGCCCAGTTCCTAGCTCTCTTCGCGTTGACGCTGGTCCCCTACTCGCTGATCAACCCGTTCGTCGGTGTCTTCGTCGACCGGTGGCCACGCAGGCGTTTGATGGTCGCTGCGAACCTCATCCGAGTCCCGATCCTCGGCGGGCTCGCACTCTTCGCGGCCGACACCTGGGAGATCCCCTTCTATGCCTCGCTTCTCGTGATCCTGGCTCTCGGCCGGCTGTTGCTTACGACCAAGGGCGCTCTCCTTCCCGTGGTCGTGCCCGAGGGTCGGCTGCTCAGCGCGAACTCGCTGTCAGCCGGAGGAGGGATGGTGTCCACGATCGTCGGTGGGACCGCGGGGATCGGTGTCGTTGCGCTCGCCGGGGCCGAGGTGGCCTTCTTCGTCGGAGGGCTCCTCTACCTCGTTGCCGCTTTCGTTTCGGGGCGCCTTTCGGACCCATTCGCCCACCCCCATGGCCACGCCACCAGGATGTCCGAGGCGATCCGCGACGTCATCGGGGATGTCGGTCGAGGGATCCGCTCGGTCGTCTCCAAACGCTCGACTCGGGTTGCTCTGGAGTCGATCGGCCTGCTTCGCACCAGCGCGATGTTCGTAGCGATCGCTGCCATCATCTCGATCAAAGCCAGCACCGAGAACACCGGAGGAAGGCTCACCGCGAGCGCGCTCGCCCTCGGCGCGGCCGGAGTAGGCGCGTTCGGAGGCGCCATTGCATCTCCCGTCCTCGGCCGGCGCATCGGGCGCAACGGGCTGATCGTTATGGGGATCGTGATCTCGGGGTTCGCCATGCTTGGCCTCGGCGGACTGTCCGGGCGCCCTGCGATCATCGCGCTTACCGCAGCGACCGGCTTCGGCACGCTCATCGGCAAGATCGCGGTGGACGCCACCCTCCAGGTCGCGCTCGAGGACGAGCTGCGCGGTCGAGGCTTCGCCATCTACGACGCGGTCTTCAACCTGGCGACCGTAGTCGCGGCTGCTCTGATGGTTGTACTGGAACCGCTCGGCCTCGCCACGGCAGTCGTATCGATGGGCGGAGCGACGATCGGAGCCGGAGCTTTCCTAGCCTGGCGGCTTACTTCGGGCGCCGCGCAACAAGAAGTAGTTCAGGAAGGTCGATAGACGGGGGCCTGGCGTCATAGTCGCCCGGCTCGACCCCGTAGATCGCTTCAGGAACGAGGCCGCAACCGATCGCGAGGAGCCTCAGCTCCCGGGGCGTGTAGACGCCCGTCCACAGATCGACATCATGAGATCCCCCCGATTCATCGATGACCTTGGTCGACTCATGCACGAGTCCCGAGTCAAGGTCGAAGGTCGCGCCATCACGCGGGTGCGCGGCCTCGAAGTACGAGCTGAACGCCGTCAACGCGATCACCGCCCCCGGTTTCGCTGCGGCCCACATCCTCCGAAGGATCAACGAGTCGTCGTCGCCCATGAGGCCGAACGCGCCCTGGCACAACGCGATGACGGCGTCAAACTCCTCGCCGAATGGCATCTCGCGCGCGTCCATCTCGAAGAAAGCCGGCTTGACACCCGCGGCGGCTGCGTCTGCTGCCGCTATGTCGAGGAACGTCCGCGAGATATCGATCCCGGTGACGGCCAGTCCTTCTGCTGCCAGAGCGATCGAATGGCGGCCGGGTCCGCACCCGACATCGAGAACGCGCTGGCCGGGCTTCAAACCGAGCTCTCCGATAAGGAAGGGGATCTCCTGCGCCGTCCCTTTGGTGAAGCTATAGCGCAGGTAAGAACGTCCTAGGCGCGCGGCGATGTCCTTGAAGTAAGGCTCCCCCGGGTGCGGCCTCGTCATCTCACCGGTCCGGGACCTTGTCGAAACGCTGACGTCCGCGGAATCGATACACGTCGAAATCCGAGTCCAGGGTGAAGATACGTCTGAGTCCCAGTTGTTCGGCGACGGCGACCAGGGTCGCGTCGGCGAGACTCATCGGGGTGTCCGCGTACTTCTCCATCAGCGCGCGTGATCGCACCGCTGTCTCTCCGGTCACCTCGACGATCTCAATGTCGCTTCGGCTCAAGAGGGCCCAAAGCGCGCCTTGGGCTTTCCAGCCACCGGCATCCCCGAGCAAGTACATGGCTTCCGTGAACACAGGCCAGGTGACAAGCATCGGGCCGGACAGATGAGCCAGCGCCTGACGGCAGCGATCGTGATCGGGTTCTCCGGCATCGATCAACGCCACGAGCGGTCCCGTGTCGGTCAGGATCGCCGCGGTTCAGTCCCTTGCTTGGAGTCCTTCTTCAAGAGTTCTTGGAACCTGTCGTGGGCCTGACGAGCTCGCCCACCCTTACTTCGAACCGTCCCAACGATGTCGGCCAACCTCGCATCCAGGCTCTCTCCCAGGACCTGGTCGGCCTGGGCTCGGATCGCCTTTCGGATGAACTCGGATTCACTAACACCAGAGATCTCGGCCGCTCGCTCGAGTTGCTTCTCGATCTCGGCATCCAACCGAACGCTCTTCATAGGGCCGAGCGTATCACGCTATACCACCGCGCGTAATACACCCGGAAGCACCACTATGCGATGACGCTCAGGAGGCGCCATTCATCTGGCACACCCTTGAGTACATGGGTCCCGCGGTCTTCGAACGAGATCCCCGACCCGACGACCAGGTCCTTCACGGTTGACGACACCAGGACCTCACCAGCTTCTGCAAGGGTCGCCACTCGCGCCGCGATGTGCACTCCGAGACCGCTCACGTCGTCACCGCGGCGTTCTATCTCGCCCGTATGCAGTCCCGCGCGAACCTCGAGGCCGAGTCCACGCACGGCATCTCGGATCGCGCATGCGCACGTGATCGCTCGGCCGGGTCCATCGAACGTAGCCACCACCCCATCGCCGGTGTATTTCACGGCGCTTCCTCGGTAGCGCTCGAGTTGACGACGGACGGCCTCGTCATGACGGTCGAGCAGCTGCTTCCAGGTGTGATCCCCGACCTCAGACGCCTTGGCAGTCGATCCCACGATGTCGGTGAACATGACGGTGGCAAGTACGCGATCGGCCGGGATCTCACTGCGGCGTCCGGTGACGAATTCTTCGATCTCGGCCGGGATGGACTCGGCGTCGTCACCGATCCAGAAATGGTCACTGCCGGGCAGCTCGACGAGCCTGGCGCCGGGGATGTTATCGGCGAGGTACCTGCTGTGGCCGGCGCGGAACTGCAGATCGCCGGCGCGTTGCATGACGAGAGTGGGAACCCGGATAGAGGGCAGGATGTCGCGGACGTCGGTCCCGGTCCAGATCGCCATCGAGGCATCGATCGCGGCCATGCTGGCACCCATGCGCTCCGCCCTGGCCCACTGTCGCCGCGCCTCAGCATCACCGGCGAGGCTGGGGACGAAAACCTCGATGCTGCGTCCGGTACCCCAGACCTCGCAAACCCTTGCGCGGAATCGCTCCGTCGTCTCGATGGGCATCCCCGCGGGATAGTCGTCATCCCGCAGCCAGCGCGCATAGGTGCCGTAGAGAACCAGGGAGGAAACCCTCTCCGGATAGGTTCCGGCGAACAGCATGGCTGTAGGACCTCCATGACCCTGGCCGATGATCGCGGCGCGCGAGCTCCCGGCAGCGTCGAGCACGGCGCGGATGTCGTCCACTCGTTCTTCGAGCGTCGGGAGTGCCTGCAATGGGAGCGGATCGGAAAGGCCAGTGCCACGCTGGTCGAAAGTTATGAAGCGGCTGAAGGTGCTGAGCCGTTCCGGGAGCTCTTTGAGGAAGGGAAGGTCCCAGAACTCGACGTTGCTGATCCCGGGAGTACACCAGACGAGGTCGACCGGACCTTCGCCCACCACCATGTAGGCGAGGTGGACATCGCCGTTGACGGCATATTGGATGGTGCGTTCCTTCATCAGCCGGCCTCGAGCGCGTAGATTCCGTTGCTAGACAACGGAAATCCCTCACTCACCGGTCTTGGCGGGTTTCGGCGACACTCGTCTCCCGGTCGGCGTGATGTCCCTCTCCTTGGCCCACGTGCTTAGCCGTTCGTAGGCCTCGTCGTCCGACAGCGGGCCCTCGTCGAGACGTGCCTCGAGCAGATACTCGCGCGCCTCGCCCACAAGAGGACCACCCGGTATGCCCAGGAACTCCATGATCTGGAGGCCGTCGAGGTCGGGACGGATCCGATCCATCTCCTCCCGCTGCGCAAGGTCGGCGATCCGCTCTTCGAGCTCGTCCATGCGTTGAGCAAGCGTGCGCGCCTTCGCGGGATTGCGGGTGGTGCAGTCGGCGCGCACCATCCGGTCGAGCAGGTCGAGCAGAGGGCCCGCATCGCGGACATAGCGACGAACCGCGGAATCGGTCCAGCCCAACCTGTAGGTGTGGAACCGGTGGTGCAAACGGATGATCTCCGAGACGGTGTCGACGATCTCGTTCGGGAAGCGAAGGGCGCGGAGCCGAGAGCCCGCCATCTTGGCCCCCTCGATCTCGTGGTGGTGGAACGACACCCCATCGGGGCCGATGTGACGCGTCTTGGGCTTGCCGATGTCGTGCAGGAGAGCGGCGAGTCGGAGCTCGAGGACCGGGTCGGTTCGCTCCATGACCGCTAGCGTGTGGTGGAACACATCTTTGTGACGGTGAACGGGATCCTGTTCGAGCCGGAGAGCCGGGAGCTCCGGGAGGAAGAGCTCGGTGAAGCCCGAGCGATCGGCAAGCTCTAGGGCACGGGCGGGTGC
>JBKJYP010000247.1:0-2745 GCA_046715695.1 Actinomycetota bacterium
CCACTGACCGTCACTCGTCTGGATATAGACCGCGGGTTCGTCCTCGACGCCGTTGCGAACGCCGTAGAGCCAGCGTTCGAGCCACCGCTCCAGGAACGCGTCCCACTCGACCCAGCGTCCACGCGGCGATGCATGCGGCCACTGCCCGAGGACCATCGCCTTCTCCGTTCGTAAGGCTTGGAACCAGGCGGTGCCCTCCCACGTTTTGACGTTGAAGTCGAGCAAACCGTGCGACACGAGGACGGGCACCTTCACCTTCTTCGCGAGACGGAGATAGTCGCGCTCGACCCAGAACTTGTCGTAGTCGGGATCTGTGTCGTAGCCGTGCAAGGTCTGCTCGACGCGATCGCACAGGTTCCAGCGCATAGCCAGTTGCTCCGCATGCGACATCGCTCCCGGGTCCGGCGGAGGCGCGAATCCGTAGGCGAACATGAAATCCGTCGGTGTGTCGGAGGGAGGATCGATGTCGGCGGACTCTCCCGAATACGTCGACCGGGCCCCCTGTTGATACGCGTATCCCCACCAACGACTGATCGAGGAGACGGGGATGATCGTCGCGAGGTGCGGCGGGTTCTCGACGGCCGCCGCATTCGCCGTCGTGCCGTCATAAGAAGTACCCGTCATCGCGACCTTGCCGTTGGACCAGCCCTGCGTGCCCAGCCACTCGACGAGGTCGTAACCGTCATGACGCTCCTTGATGCCGCCGTAATCCCAGCACCCCCCGGAGTTATAGGTCCCTCGAACATCCGCCCTCGCGTACGCGTAACCCTTGGGTACGAACAGGGCGGCATCGCCGGTGGGGAGATCGGTCTCACTGATCGGATCGAGGGCCCGATACAGCACGTGGTACGGCGTGAGGGTGAGGATGACCGGCACCTTCATCTTGCCCGGCACGACGGGTCGCCAGAGGTCGATCGACAGCTCGACGTCATCGCGCATCGGCACTCGGAGCCGCTCATAGGTGAAGTCGGGATAGAAGCGCGGCTGGTCGGTCGAGGCCGGTGCAGCTGCGATGGGCGCGACGGGAAGGACGGCGATGGCGGAGCCCAACATAAGGAGTCCCGCCCAGGCCGCGATCAGCCTTCGTGCCCGCCTCTGAGGAGGCCTTGATCCGATCAAGTCACTGCCCAGATTCGACGGGGGCCGGGTCTACCCTCCGGGCCTGGTAGTTCCGGGAAAGATTTACCGGGCCGTAACGCTCCCGGCACCTGGTCGCAACCTTGGGGCCCTACCTTGAGCCCATGTTCATCACGGAGCTCCTCAGAGAACTGCCCAAACGAGGCCTCGAGACGCTCCGGGCTTTCGATTCGACCCTTGCCCTCTCCTCGCAGGAGAACGCTCGCTCGGCTGCCCGCCTGACCAAGGCCCGGCTCGAGCTGAACCAGATCGCTTCCGAGAACAACGAACCCCTCTCGCGCTCGGCCTAAGCCCCCCCAAGCTGACTCCCAGATCGAGCGCTAGGTAAGGAAGGGCGGGACCTCCCCGGCTCCCGCCCTTTCCCTTTCCAAGCGACTTGGTGTGATTAAGGGTGATCGACCGGAGGTGGCGGGAAGTACTCGGCCCCGAAGAGCCGATCACCATCGAAGCTCAGGGCCCAAACGCTGCCCTTCTTGGTCGGGATAGACCCCTTGATGTCCACATCGTCCTCTTTGACCAGCTGCTCGAGGAGGCCCGGGATCACATCGCCCTGACTGCAGATCACGGTCGTGTCTCCGGAGGCAGCGAACACCCTGATGGCCTTCAGCGCTTGGGCTTCATTGCCCGGGTAGCCGTCCTCCGAGAACAGCATGTCCTTACGGACCTCGACACCGATCGCTTCGGCGAGAGGAGTGACCGTTTGCACGCACCGGAGATAGTCGGCCGAGACGATCTCCTGCACCTCGAACCGCGAGAGCAGGCGAACGAGCTCTTCAGCTTGGGCGAAGCCGCGCTGGTCCAGGGGTCGAGCGCGATCGTCCCCATCCCAATCGGTCCGTGAGCCGGCCGACGCGTGTCGCACCAACAGGACCATCCCGATCAATGCCGGCCCCCGAGTGAACCTTTCGAGTAGTTCTCGATCGTGATCGTGCGTCAGAAGTTCGGCGGCGCCGTCCAGAGGCACCCATCGAAGCTCATCGACCTCACGTGTTGGACTGAAGGATCCGGCATCAGCCTGCATGGCCCAGTAACGAACCACCTTGGGTCTCGTCGTCCCGCCCGATCTTTTCATGTAGCGGACCTCTCCCAACGGCCGTCCGAGATGGACACGGAAGCCCGTCTCTTCGAAGACTTCTCGGATCGCTCCCTCGATCTCGCTCTCACCCGAGGAGAGCTTGCCCTTGGGGATGCTCCAGTCGTCGTACCGAGGTCTGTGGATGATCGCGATCTCAACGGTTACGCCATCGTCTGCGATCCGCCAGACGACTCCCCCCGCGGCACGGATCACCGGACCGTTCAGTCCGGCTTCATCCACCGACGCAGCTTCTTTCGATCCAGGTTTCGCCATGCTTTGGGAAACATAGCGCGGGCATCTTCCATGTCTTGCACCTGCTTCTCGAAAAGGCGTCCGGCCGTGAACTGCCCTCGGGGGCCGGGATCGTTTCCGTCCACGAACTTCTCGATGATGGCGCAAGACACCGACGCGTCTTGGTGCACGCCCAGAACGTCTTGGAGCTCAGCCGCCGCACGGGCCAGCGCGCTCGCGTCATCTCCGGTCGAGCCGAGCGCGGGAGCGACCGCCTCTGCTGCATAGCGAACCCTCTTGGC
>JBKJYP010000248.1:0-5117 GCA_046715695.1 Actinomycetota bacterium
GGTCAGGTGCTCCGTTGAATGCCTCTTCGATGCTTGTGTAGGCATCTGCGCGATGAGCTGAGAAGCGAGTAGGTCGAAATGGCTTCAGGCGCTCGGCTTCTGTCCCGTGAACGATCTCTTGGGTGACGAATCGGGCCATGGCCGGCGCGGTTGTCACTCCGCTATGGCCCGTCGCGACGTATAGGGAAGGGCAACCCGGTAGGCGACCCACGATAGGCATGCCGTCTCGAGGCATCGGACGCCACTCGACCGTGAAGTGATCCACCTGGGTCGTCTCGAGGGTCGGGAATGACCTCTGGGCTTGACGCAACAGCGCCTGCGCGTGCTCGAGCGTTGGGTGCTTGGCGACCTCATCCTGCGCGCGTTCTCCCATAAGGACCCGACCGTCGCTCATCTGTCGCAGATGCACGGACAAGCCGCTCTGCGGGTAGACGTAAACAGTGCCCTCAAGAAAAGGATCAGTCGGCTTGGTGACAGCCAGCAGACCGGGGCTCGGATCCATAGGAATCTCCCAACCGAGCCGTTCCAGCATGGTGGTGGTTTCAGAACCGGTGGCAACAACAACAGTCGACGCCTCGACGCGGTCGTCCCCCACGCGCACGGTGATGCCCAACTCTTCGACCATGAGGCTGGCGCGGCCGACGAGGGTCGTTCCGCCACTGTCGGCAAACGCACCTCGCAATACATCGATCGCACGCACAGGATCCGCCTGACCATCGTTGGGCGCGAAGCACGCGGAACCAACATCTCTCGCCTGGCTTGCCGGCTCTCGCTTGGTGATCTCCTGAGCGGAGATGGAGCGAACCGGGTACCCACGGCCCGTCGCGCGCTCGATCAAAGATGTGAGATGCCTGCCCTCCTGCGTCGACTCGGCCCACCGGAGCTCGCCGGCGAAATGCGCCCCGAGGTCGTCGCCGAAGACCTTTGCCAATTCGCGCCAGGCGATCATTCCGTGCGTCTTGAGGAGATACGCGTCGCGCTGTGGCTCATCGAAAGCGGTGAGCGACGCGAAAGAGAATGCTGAGGCACCTTGAGGTTCGAGGTCTCGCTCAACCAGGATCGTCGGCGCGCCGGCTCTCTGGAGCTCATAGGCGATCGTCGTGCCGACGATGCCTCCCCCGATAACGACGATAGGTCGGCTCATGATTCCATCACTCGCTCAAGCGCCTGCCTGAGATCAGCTCGGTGTCGATGCTCACGTAGTGCTCCTTTTCTCCCGCGGCCCACGGTGCTAGCGAAAGCCGCCGGACCTTTTGGAGCTCTCCCGGATCGACGACGACGTGGGCTTGCCCTCTCGCGACGACGCTCCACCCGGTCTGCCAAGTAGGTTCGACCCAATCGACCTCGAACGCCACGAAGGATCGATGAACGGCCGCGTGGAACTTCGATCCCGGATCTGTACGAAACACGATGTTTCCGCGATCGATCGCGTAGTTCACCGGGAAGATCGCCGGCCTGGGTCCCGCTAGCGCCACACGCCCGACGCACGAGGGATGGCGCTCCATGAGTTTGAGGCACTCGTCCCGGTCAAGTCTTTCCGTCGGCCTGCCGTGCATGCTCGCCTCACTTCCTGGTAGGTGTCTCACCATCCTGGTCCCCCCCTGGCGCCTGGGTTAGAGCCATTCGGCCCCTAGAGATCGGGACGTTGGGGAACGCTGAATGGCAGCTTCGCCAGTGATCGGAGGACGACCAGGCTTCAGACGTCCCGCCGCCCCGTGGTCGCGAGCTCATGTAGCTGATCTTTCTCTCGTCATTCGACGATCACAGCGGTGACCATGCCGAACATGCCGTTGGGGCCCTCGACGTGACTAAGGATGTGGCAGTGGAACGCCCAGACACCCGGGGCGTCGGCCTTGACGACAACGTCATAGCGCTCGCCGGGAGCAACCACCAGGGTGTCAACGTCATAGGGCGAGCTCAATCGATAACCGTCTTTCGCTATCACGCGTTGTACGAGCCCGTGTAGATGCATCGGGTGTATCTGCAGCCCCTCATTCATGTAGCGGATGCGCAGCATTTCGCCCCGTGCCAGCGCTATCGGGGCGGTCGCGGGGAACCCCTTTCCATTGATCGTGAAACCGAGCGGTCCATCGTTCAACACGATGGTCTGGTCGACGTCAACCTTGGGATCGCTCGGATCGCTCACCACGAACGCGCCCAGCAAACCACTAGTGATCTGTTCGGTCGCGTTGAAGTGTGGGTGGTACATGTGGGTTCCGCTGTTGCGCAGGGTGAACGCGTACGTGAACGACTCACCGGGCATCACCGGATCCTGGGTGATGACGGGTACGCCATCCATCGCGTTCGGTACGCGCGCGCCGTGGAAGTGCAGCGTGGTCGGCTGATCGAGCTTGTTGTGCAGGATGATCCTTACCCGATCGCCGAGATCGGCATTGATCTGCGGGCCCGGAAGGGTTCCGTTGTAGCCCATCGCGTCGAACACCTTGCCGGGCTCGACCTCCCACCGGAGCTCATCCGCGGTGAGCTCGAAGACCTTGACTCCGTTGACCATCTGGAACTCGAGAGGCTGGCCTCCCAGACCCTTCGTCTCGGCCGGGAAACTCTCGGTGACCGCGGCGTCGACCTCGGCCATCTTGGTGGCGCTCATGTCTCCCATGCCATGGACGGAGTTGCTGCCTGCACCCATGCCTCCGGGCGAAGCGCCTTCCGCGGACACGGTCAGCACACCCTTCATCCCTCCATCCGCGTGACCGGCGACCTCGCAGATGAAGCCGTACTCGCCTGCGGCCAGTGGATCGAGATTCAAGGTGGCGCTTTCTCCCGGTGCGATCATCTCGGATCCGGATTCGCCCTCGATGGCGAAGTTGTGTTCGATCTTGCCGGAGTTGGTGACCTCGAACGTCAGCGGGACTCCCGCAGGAACCGTGAACTCAGCCGGTTCGATGAGGAGGTCACCAAGCTCCACTTCGATCACCTCCCCGGCTTGGGCCTCCGACCCAGTTGGGAGCGGCCGCGCGTCGAAAGCAGCCATCGAGATCAACCCGGCACCGAACGCTACGACTACGAAGAATCCAGCCACCGGCCACACGAGCTTGAGCTTCGTCTGATCCGAGAGTCCTTGATCCATGGGATGGTCCTCCTTGCGAGTAGGTGTGCCCGGTTGTTTGTCGTGGTCTGCTATCTGAGCGCAAGGGCTGGGCCCTGGACAGGGCCGAACGGCCCCTCTTGTACGTGACATCGGAAGGCTCGCTCTTCCACGCCCCTGTTAACCACCTTGGGAGCGGCCGACTCAGCGCACGCTGGCCGATCAACTATCCCGACACTCCACCAAGAAGGACTCAGGGTGCGTTACTCCCCGTAGGCCGCCTCCGGCTAGAGCCACACAATGTCAAGGCGATTTTGGAACCATCCATGTAGCACTGGATTGATGGGCTAGATGGCCCTACTCACCCACGCTCAGATACCGGACCATCAAGGAAGCGGCACGACGATGTTGCCGAGAAAGAAAGGAACGCTGATGATGTGGACCGGAACCTGGGACGGATGGGGTAACTCTTGGGCCATGCTTCTTGGGATGGTCGTGTTCTGGGGCGGGCTTATCTGGCTCTTCAGCTACACGATCCGAAATTCGCGCCCAGGTGACACACAATCGGGTGGACCCACCGCCGTCGAGATCCTCGAAGAGCGATTCGCTCGCGGTGAGATCGATCACGATGAGTTCGGCGAGCGCAGGCGCTTACTCAGCTCGAAAGCGGCCTGACATGAGAACGGACACGAGAGGTTCCGGCTTTACGAAGAACGCCGGCTCATGCAACGAATGGTCATCTCAGCAGCAGCGGTAGTGGCACTATCGGTAGCCGTGCCCGCCAACGCCCAGCCAGAACCGCGCGACCAGAACTTCGGGTAGTCACGTTTCCAGCTGCGCACGCGCCATGGGCTTCGATAGCGAACACAACCCAGGTATCCACCGAGGTGCCTCAGGGTGGGACGGGTCCGAGTGCCAGGGCTAAGAGGCTGCCCGGATCCCAGCACAGGTTGCACCTGTCACAAGGAGCTGACGGCTCCACGGAGAAATGCTGCCAGCTTCGGTCCGAGTTCTTCGAGCATCTCGATGCTTGCGTGATCGCCTCCGGGAATGACAAGCAGTTGGGCTCTACCGCCGCTTCGAGAGGCCAGGGTGTGCACGTCTCCCACGGGGACCGTTCGGTCATGGTCTCCGTGGACGAGCAGGATAGGAACGCGCATTCGATCGATCGTGTTCACCGGCGCAAAATCTTCAAAGGGTTGACCGACAGCGCGTTCCACGAAGCGGACCGCTAGCTTCGCCAATGGTCTCGGCAAACGCCTTTGAAGCATCGTCTCCATGAACGTTTCCGGGTGTGCCATCGAAGCGATCGACACCACGGCTGCCACTTCCTGGTCACGGCTTGCAACGAGCAGACAAGCACCGGCGCCAACAGAATGGCCGACCAGTGCTACGCGCACGCGATCGACTTCAGAACGATCCCGAAGCCATTCCAGGCCGACGGAGATGTCATCAGCGATGGCAGGCATCGAGGTAGCGATGTCGTCGTCACTGCGGCCATGACAGCGCGCATCCAGCAGCAGCACATGGAGACCACCAGCGAGCAACGGACCTGCAAGAGGTGCCATCTCTTGGGCGCTTCCACCCCACCCATGCATCACGAGCACCGCTGGACCCACAGGCGCAGCCGCATCACTGGGCAGGAACCAACCTCGAAGAACATGGCCGCTCACCGAATCCGCAGTCACATCGACCGCGTTCTTCTGATCCGGGCGCCAGCCCACCGACATCCGCCGAGGGGGACGCCCGTAGCGGCGTTGGAGCAGGCGGGTTGCCGAGAGAGATCGGATCATCGGTCGCGTCTTCTCAGAACCGGCGGTCCGTCGATCAGCTCACATCGGCCAGGGAGGCAAGGGCCGCGTCGATGCCTTTCGCTGCCTCCTCGGCGATCGGCCTCAGCTCGTCGTTGCCCGGGACCGAGACCATCACCTGCGGGTCGAGGGCCTGCACGAGTGTCTTTCCGTCACGTTCGGTAACCACTACGTTGCATGGCAACAGGAGACCGATCCCGCGCTCGGCGTCCAAAGCCCTGCTGGCGAGCTCAGGGTTGCAGGTTCCCAGGATCGTGTAC
>JBKJYP010000249.1:0-18725 GCA_046715695.1 Actinomycetota bacterium
ACCAGAGCCCGAGCCTGAACCAGAGCCCGAGCCTGAACCAGAGCCCGAACCAGCAAGTGAGATCGACTCACACGAAGAACTCGCGCCCCTTGCTGAAGCCGAGGCGCCTTCGACTCCCGGCGGAGCCGTGCCCGAACCTGGCCCAGAACCTGAGCCAGAACCGGTTCGGGATGAGATCTGGGTTGAGCCGAGAACTTCCGCTCCTGCGGAGAAGCCTTCGAAGACGCGCACGGTCAAGATCGGTTCACAGCCGACCCCGGTTGCGGCCGGAGTGGGAGCCGTTCCGGAGACTCGCGTTCCCACGGTCCCCGTCCCCAAGGAACGCGTACGGAAAGAGCGCGTTCCTAAAGAACGTGTTCCTAAGGAGCGCGCCGAGAAGGAGCCCGGACGGCTGACGGAGACCATCCGCACGGCCCTCGATGGGAACTGGGTAGACATCGTCTCAGCGGCCGGTTTCGGCTTCTTGACGCTGCTTGCGCTCGGCGCGCTGTTACTCATGGCGCTAGCGCTTCACAACCCCGAACTTGGGGCAGGCGCGTCGTTCTCCCGCGTCTTCACGGGGATGGCCATCATCGCTCTCGCTACTCTGAGGATCCCATTCGATCTAGCGGGTGTTCAGGTCTCGGGGCTTCCACTCGGTGCCCTGCTGGTCTCGGGGGCAGCGATGATCTGGGCGACGAAAGTCGCCGTGGCACGCGCTGGAGAGCTGACGCCGCGAGAGGCTGCGCTGCGCGGGGCCCGCGTGGGTGTCCCGTTCGGCGCCATCTGCTTAGGAGCCGCGCTCCTATTCCGTTTCCCCTCGGAAGGGGAGGGGGTTGGCTCTGTCGCAGGCATGGCCCTCCTGCTTGGGCTCCTGTGGGGGACGCTGTTCGGTGCCCTCGGGGGGCTTAGGTCACATGCGAGTCTCCGCTCACTGGCGGCTGGGTGGTTGGACGCGCTGCGTGAACGCTCCCGCTCTGTGCACGACGGTCTCGTCGCCGGGGGCGTGATGACCATGGTCGCGTTCTTACTCGGAACAGTGGCGTTCCTCATCGCGGTCATCGCCATGCTGGCATTCGGACATCGAGAGCTTTCCGGAGGCGAGGCAGCCGCCGCGTTGATCTATCTACTGGCCTTCGGACCGAATGTGGTTATCGCGATGCTTTCGATCTCGGTCGGTGCTCCTGTCTCGGTGGGCGCTCAAGTCACCGTCGGCGGGAAAATGATCGGTCCGGAGGAGCGGCTGTCTCTGTTGGACTGGAATGGGGAGCTCGCCCCGATCGGCGCGCTCATCCTTGTTCTGATCCCGGTCATCGCTTGTGTGACGGGCGGCCTCGTGTTGCGTCGTTCGCGTGATGAGGATGCGCCCGTGATGCCGGCGCTTCCGATCGCAGGCGCAGTCTTCGCCGGCATCCTTGGGCTACTCGGTTGGTTATCCGAAGCACGGTTGGGCGCGGGCCTCGTACGGGAGAAGGGTTTCGCCCGAGTCGCTCCGGAAGCTTGGATGGTCGTGGTGTTCGCTTTCGCCTGGGCGTTGGTGCTCGGGTACGCCGGTTGGTGGCTCGGTGCCTTGCTGAAGTCCGGCAGAAGCCGCAGGTGAAGATCTTCGATCACATCGTCGTAGGCCCGCTCGGCTGCAACTGCTACATCGTCGGAGACGAAGCCACGTCCGAGGCGATCGTGATCGACCCAGGTGACGATGCTGACGCGATCGCGGCCTCACTGGCAGAACGCGGACTGACCGTCACAGCGATCGTTGCCACCCACGCGCACTTCGATCACGTGCTGGCCGCTCAGCGGATACGCGAGCTCACCGGCGCGCCGTTCTATCTGAATGCCGCCGACAACCCACTGCTCGATTGGGTCGAAGAGTCCGTTCGGATGTTCATGGGGGTCCCCGGCGCCCAGCAGCCTGATGTAGATAGGGATGCGGCCGAGGGCGAGATCCTCAAGGCCGGAGACGTCTCTCTAGAGGTGTTGCATACCCCCGGTCACTCCCCGGGCTCCATCTCGCTGGTGGCCCACGACGAGGCGGTCTTCTCGGGGGACACGTTGTTCGCAGGGTCTGTCGGCCGTACGGATCTTCCGGGAGGAGACACGGACGCGATGGTTGGCGCTATCAAACAGAAGCTCTTCGCTCTGGGAGACCTGCCCGTCTATCCGGGCCACGGTCCGGCAACCACACTCGATCGCGAACGCGTCACGAACCCATTCGTGGGTACCGATGGAGGTCTGTGGGTCCCGGACAGTTAGCTGCAGACTGGTGCGAAACTAGTATCAGCGACTTTGGACTTTCGGGTAAGCGGCGAAGGAGCGGGCGTGAAGCGAGGAACGATCTTGATGACGGCGATGGCGCTCATCCTGGGGAGCATGGCCTCTCCTGCTGGTGCTACCGAGGGGCTTAGCGAAACTGGTGTGGAATTTTGTACCGGTCGTATCCCTTTCGAAAGACCGGGCGCCGTTTTCGATCGGGCCAAGCCGGCCCCCTATTCGGAGTCGTTCGGCTACCTAGGTCACTACGTCTACCAGGGAGCCCGGGTCAAGGTCTGGGCCGCCGACCGCTGGGGTCTTGGTAGTGACGGTTGGACCTCGATGGATACCCCGATCGGTTCCGTCAGTCTGGCGCCGCCATATGGTGGCGCACTGATCCAGTTCATCTTCTTGTGCGGATACACGATCGACTCCAAGGAAATCAGCAGGGATGAGTTGATCGAGTTTGCACAGGGACTGAAGCCCAAGACCCTCTGGGATTGGCGCAAGTTCTGTCATGGCTATCCTCCCTTGGGTCTTGATCCTGACTTTGCATATCGTCGCGACGACGAGTCAGGTGTTTCTCGCTATGTTTCGATCGACCGCGGCAGCTCCCTCTCCGACCGTCAGAGATCAGTCGCCATTGACGTTCTGGGTCGACGGGCGGCTCTCGGTGTTGTGGGAGGAGAGCCAGTGATCGACTTCAGATTCAAAGGATGCCTTTACCGGATCGCAGGTGCGGGAATGACACGCAGCCGACTTCAGGGGCTGGTCGATGACAGGCTGGAGGTTCTACCGGTGTTCCGGAACCGATGTCTCGCTGCTGCATGCGCCTTCATCACCGAGGGTCGGGATCGCCAGGGTCCTCCCTATAGGAAGGTGCCGGCGACCGTCTATGGCAAGCGCTATCTCAGTGCCGCGATCCGAAAGCTACTTCGTAAGTTCAGGATGGGAACCAGGCTCGCGTCTGGCGAAGATAGTGATCGGGTGCCTCTCCGCGGCGTTTCGATCGAGGATGGGATCGCAACCATAGATTTCATGGATTTCGATGAGGCCACCCACAGTATCTTCTCCACCTCATCGGGTCCGATGCGGTTCCTGGATTCTCTCTATCGCACAGCCTTCCAATTCCCCACGGTCAGAGGGGTAAGTCTCTACATGAACGGTGCTTGCACGACCCTTTATGGACAGACGGACCGGTGCGTCCCGATCGTGAAGCGCGACACATGGATGAGCTACAAGCGCCAGTCGGGCCGACGATGAAGGTTCTTTTCACCTTTTGTGTACCTAAAGGGTAGGTAAAGGTGAAAAGAACGAGCTAGGCGCCCCGTCCTAGAGGATGTAGGGGGCGACCGAGGGGGCCGGAACCCCGGGGTAACGGTCGACCTCGCGCTCGAGCGTGAGACGCACCCGGTCCTGCCGTCCGACGATGCGTCGGTCGGTTTCCCGGAAGCCCAAACGCTGGAGTCGCCGCATCTCGCCCGAGTAGGCCTTACGGAGCTTTCCATCAGGCGCCGTGAGGTACGCGTCGAGCGTGATGCGCTGTGTGATCCGCTTCTGCTTTCCGTCTGCCATAAGGCGAAGGAGACTAACAGACGCCTACAGCCAGCCCTTCCGCTTGAAGAAGACGAAGAGGGAGACACCGGCCGACGCCATCAGTCCCAGGGCGAACCAGAACCCGAGAAGTGTCTGATCTTGGGGGACGAGCTTGAAGTTCATCCCATAGGTACTGGAGATCAATGTCGGAACGGCGATGATTGCGGCCCATGCCGTGAGCTTCTTGTTGATCTCGTTGAGGCTGGCGGCCTGTTCGCTCCGCCTCAGCTCTAGAACGGCGTCGGTTAGGTCATCGATACTGCGGATCTGATCTGAGATCCGCAACAGGTGGTCTTGGACATCGCGGAAGAGCACGACGGTCTCTTCTCTGAAGAAGGGGCTGCCTTGGGGGCCATCGATGACGTCGTGGAGTATCCGGCCCATCGGGAGGGCGTAGCGCCGGAAGCGAGCAGTTTGTTGTTTCAGGGAGTAAAGCTGGCGTTGGGCCTCGGCTTCAGCTGCTCTCTCCATCCTTTCTTCCGGGAGTTCGACCGACAACAGCGTCAGGTCCTCTATCTGCTCGATCGTGTCGTCCAGCTTCTCTGCGATCGCCTGGTAGTCGTCGACTATGACGTCGAGCATCAGGTGCATCAGGTAGGTGCGCCCTCGACGGACGGAAGGATCGTCGTCGCTCTCCCATCGCTTCCGGACCTCGGCCAAGGTGCGCTGGGCTCCAGCGTGCAATGTGAGCACGTATCCCTCTCCGACGAAGCATGCGATCTGGACAGCCTCGAGATGGTCGTCGCGTTCGTCGAGTTGATGGAACACGACGAAGAGATGGTGGTCTGCGAACACCTCCAGCTTGGGACGCTCTCGCTTGCTCATCGCGTCCTCTACCGCCAGCGGGTGGAGGTCGAACTCCTGTGCGATGGTGGCGATGTCCAGCTCGGTCAAGGAGCCTATGTCTGCCTCGGCCCAGAGGAGCTTCCCCTCCTGGATCCGGAGGTCGGAGACGTGGTCGAGATCCTCGACCTGGGTCCAGCCGGTCTCGTCCGAGTGGCATACGGCCATGAGCATGTGGGGAGGATAGAACAGTGACTAAGCTCCCGGACGTGGAGAACAAGCCGTACCTGGTCGCAGGGGAGTGGCGGCCGGGCACCGAGACGTTCGATGTGCGCAGTCCTTACGACGGCGAAGTCGTGGCTAAGGTCGGGACTCCTTCAGATGAAGACGTCGAGGCGGCTATCGGCGCGGCCGCCGACGCGTTCGATGAGACCCGGAAACTTCCGGTCCACATCCGCGCCGAAGGCCTGATGTCGATCTCAACAGCACTAGCCGACCGATCAGAAGACGTCGCTCGGTTGATCGCGGAGGAGGGAGGCAAGCCGATCAAGTGGGCACGGGTGGAAGCCGCACGTGCCGTGTCCACATTCAGATGGGCCGCAGAGGAGTGCCGGAGGGCAGGTGGAGAGCTGATGCGGCTCGATACCGAAGCTTCGCTGGGATCCAGGCTCGCACTCATCAGACGGTTCCCGCGAGGCCCGGTACTTGCGATCACGCCATTCAACTTCCCGGTGAACCTCGTGGCACACAAGATGGCTCCTGCGATCGCGGTCGGCGCCCCGATCGTGGTGAAGCCCGCGACGAAGACGCCACTCGGCGCCCTCTTGCTGGGTGAGCTCTTCGCCGCGACCGATCTGCCCGACGGGATGCTTTCGGTGATCCCCGTAGATGGAGACAAAGCGGGTGAGATGGCATGCGACGAGCGATTCGCCAAGATCTCTTTCACCGGCTCGTCCGCGGTCGGGTGGAAGCTCAAGGCGTCGGCACCTAAGAAGGCGGTCACCCTGGAGCTCGGCGGCAACGCCGGGGTCATCGTGCATGACGACGCCGACCTGGCCCATGCCGCTCGACGGATAGCGTTCGGCGGCTACTACCAAGCTGGCCAGTCGTGTATCGCAGTCCAGCGGGTGCTCGTTCACGAAGATGTAGCAGGCGACCTCGAGAAGGCGCTTGTTGCGGAGATCGAGAAACTCGTAACGGGGAACCCGCTCGATGAAGCCACCGATGTCGGTCCCCTCATCGACCCGGACGCTCTCGACCGTGTTGCCTCATGGGTTGACGAAGCCGTCGCAGCGGGGGCCGAGGTGCTCGTTGGTGGGCGCCGTCAAGACCCCTTCTATGTGCCGACGGTCCTGAAGAACACTCGGCCCGACATGAAGGTGCGCTGCGATGAGGTCTTCGGCCCCGTGACAAGCCTCGTGACATACAGCGATTTCGATGAAGCGGTTCGCGAGGTCAACAACTCGAAGTACGGGCTCCAGGCCGGCGTCTTCACGAAAGACATCGACCGGCTGCTCGGCGCGTGGCGGGACATCGAAGTTGGAGGGTTGATCGCGAACGATGTCTCAGCGTTCCGTGCCGATCAGATGCCATACGGCGGCACGAAAGAGTCCGGTACCGGACGCGAAGGCCTCCGGTGGGCGATGGACGAGATGACAGAACCGCGCGTCTTGGTTTTCAGCGAGGTGCCGATCTGAGCTTCGTCGCCAAGCTGTGGGCGGCTCCCGCCTCGGTTGCAGGGATAGTTCTGAGTCCATTCTTCGACGACCACTACATCGTGCGGGGCGTGTTGTTGTGTGAGGGGGCCCGGTGGCCCCGGCGGCTCGGCTGGAAGTACCGGGCGATCACATTCGGGCATGTCGTCCTTGCCGTGGACGATCTCGATCCCGAGATCATGAACCACGAGATGGTCCATGTCGGTCAATACGAGAGATGGGGAGTTCTCTTCTTCCCGGCCTATGTGGCATCAGGCATCGCCGCAAAGGCAAGGGGTGGGAGCTTTTACCGAGACAACCATTTCGAATGCCAGGCCCGGGGCGAGCCAGGCAAAATGCTTGGTGTAGATCCACAACACTAGCTAGACTCATCTCGTACGGGCGGAGACCTGATCGGGGCGGGTAGTGGCGGATAAGAGGTGCACCAACTGTGGCGGTCTCAACCCCCAAGGGGCTGCTTGGTGCGGACAGTGCTTCCATCGTTTCGAAGGTGCCGCCCCGCCTGCCCCGCCTCCTCCACCTTCGATACCCGGGGCCCCCGGCTTCGTCATGACTCAGACCGGGGCGCCACAGTTCGCCGGCAACGACTTCGCAAACACCCCGTTCAATGTTTCCGGAGGGATGGCGACCTGGGAGTGCCGGGTCTGTCGCATGCAGAACCACTTCCAGCTCGAGCGCTGCCCGCAGTGCGGGAACTCGTTCTCGGCGGGACTCCAGGACGCTTCGATCGGCATGGCGATCGGAGGGCTCTCCGCAGGGAGCCGGGCCATCCCTGGGTTCGGCGAGCGGGTCCGGAAGGGCTTCTCTCTGATCGGTTACAGCTGGCGAGCCCTCAAGATGGATCCGGAGTTGATGTGGATCACGGTTCTTGCCGGGGTCTTGATCACGATGATCGGGTTGGTCGTCTTCAACGTCATGGGCGGACTCTCTCTGGCCGATGCGGGGACCACCACCGAGCTCCAGCTTCCATACGCGCTGTTCGCGGCTTATTATTTCTGCGCCTATCTCGTGGGGGTTTTCTGCCAGGGTGCGATCGTCTCGGCAGCGATGCGTCGTTTCACCGGTGGTGACCCGACCGTGGGGACTGCGCTCGCCGATGCCGGTCGCAAGATCGTCCCGCTGATGGGTTGGGCCTTGATCGTGAGCACGGTGGCGATGGCATTGCGGATGCTCGAGGAGCGCTTCCGCTGGTTGGCCCGGACGTTCGATGTGGCTTGGTCGGTCGTCACCTACTTCGTCATCCCGGTGATCATGATGGAGAACCAAGGCCCCCTAGGCTCCATGAAACGTTCCAAGGACATCCTGAAGCAACGATGGGCCGAGACCCTGGTTGCGACATTCGGGATCGGCCTGGCGATGACGCTGATCATGTTCCTGATCATGGTCAGCGCCTGGGTCCTCATCATGGTGAACCCCCTCATAGGTGTGATCTTTGGTCTGGCAGCATTAACCCTGGGGATCGTCGTGGGATCGACGCTCAGCGCGATCTGTAATGCGGCCCTCTATTTCTACGCGGTCTCGGGTGAGGCTCCGGTCCCGTTCCCCTCGGCCGTCCTCCGGCATGCGTTCCCCGGAGCACGGCCCCAGCCCGGGCTGATCTAGAAATCCGCGGTGTCGGCCCAAGGATGCGTACACTCCCCTCCAATATCAGAGCCGATCGTCTCGACGATCGGCCAGGACAAGCGGGAAACTATCGACCACTGCTGAAATCGAAGCAACGAGGGGAGCCATGAAGGGGAGAACCGCGCTTCTAGCCACCGTATTGCTGCTGTCCGTCGCGCCCTCCTCGATCGCTCAGGAGACCCCGACGGTCTCGCTCGAAGCCCTCGACCCCCGGGTCGAGCACCCGACGCGTACGAAGCTGACCGGTGCTATCACGCCGGCAACCGATGCCCAACCGGTCGAGATCTGGACCTCCGAAGGCCTCCAGACTGCGGTCACGACCGCTGCGGACGGCACCTTCGGAGCGGACCTGTTCCTGGACTCCAACGACACGGTCTATGCGATGTGGGGCTCGACCCAGAGCCCGCCCGTCGAGATCCAAGTCCGCCCCGTCGTTGATGCATCGTTCAAGGGTCTGCGCCTGTTCGGGAAGGCACGGCTTGTCGTACAGGTCGAGCCCCCACTCCCCGGTGGCACGCTCCGCACCACGTTGGTCAGGAACGGGAAGGCGGTCGGAGTCCGGAAGGTCCCGATCGAAAGGGCGACGGTCAGAACCTCGATGAAGGTTCTCAAGCCCGGGCTGTACCACTACCGCGTGGCTGCGATCGGACCGGACAACGCGCCGGGACGGGATCGCACCCGGTCACTCTCTCCGTCATTGCAGGCGCTAGGTGAGGGTTCAAGAGGGATAGCGGTGAAGCTTCTCGAGAAACGGTTGATGAATCTCAACTACCACCTCGACGGGGCCGACCAGGTCTACGACTACCGGACCTCAGATGCGATCCGCGCTTTCAACAAGGTGAACAACCGTCCCCGCCTCGGGAACGTCGATGAGGGGACCCTGCGGGCCATCGGCAACCCCTTCACCCCGAGGCCGGCCGCCAAGGGTCCCAAGTTCCATATCGAGGTCGACCAGACGAAGCAGGTCCTGTACGTCGTCCGTAAGGGGAAGATCGACGACATCATCCACGTCTCGACGGGGGCCGGCTATGCCACCAGGGACGGCGTCTTCCACTTCCATCGCAAGCTCGCCGGTTACAGCGGCAACCGTCTCTACTACCCGAGTTATTTCGACGGGCTGCGCGCCATCCACGGATGGCCGGAGGTCCCGACCTACAACGCCAGCCACGGCTGTGTCCGAGTGCCTTACTGGACGGCCCAATGGATCTTCGGTTTGACCGAGATCGGCGACGAGATAAGGATCTATCACTAGCTTCTGCTAGGCATACTCTGGTCCAGTGACCAGCCTGGCTGCTCTCGCCGATGTCGACCCGGACTCGATCCTCGACGACCTCAACGATTCGATCGCACGGCGGATGCCGAGCTATCGGGATCTTTATCTCCGCTGGGAGAGACTCAACTGGTCGGTCGCGGAGCTGGACTTCACGCAGGACCGCAAAGATTGGATGGCGCTGAGCGACCCTTACAAGGAGCGCCTTCTCTGGACCCTGGCTGCCTTCTACGTCGCAGAGCAGCGGGTCGCGGCAACCTTGACGCCTTACATGGAGGCCGCACCCAAGCTCGAGCAGCGGATCTTCCTCGCGACCCAATGCGTCGACGAATCGCGTCATGCGATGTTCTTCGATCGCTGGTTCGAGGAGGTTGTCGCGGCGGGGGACGGTGATCTAGCGCGGCGGCTGAGGTCATCGAGGCAATGGGTGGGACCGGGCTTTGCACCTCTCTTCGATGTGTACCTGGAGGATGTCTCGGAGTCACTTCGCAGGGACCCCGGCGACATCCGCATGTTCGCCAAGGCGATGGCGGTGTACCACATCGTTATCGAAGGGGTGCTCGCCCTGACCGGCCAGAAGTACATCCTGGAGTGGGCGCGCAACAATCAGATCCTGCCCGGGTTCCGGGCCGGATTCACGGCCGTCGCACGGGACGAGTCGCGCCATGTCTCCTTCGGTGCACGAGTCATCCGTGACCTCCTCCGGGAGGACCCTTCTCTGATCGAACCCGTGCACGAGGGGATCCGGGAGGCGCTCCGGCTGGGCACCGGGCTCTATCAACCTCCCGGCGGCGATGTCACCTACACGAGTGTCTTCGGCTACTCGCTCGGCGATCTGTTCAATTACGGCGGGATGCAGCTGGAGAAGAAGATGCGGGCCATCGGGGCCCCGATGCCCGACGTGGACGTGTGGGTGCCGGCGATCGAATCGGAGTGGCCCCCACCCGGAGGGGGCCTCGTTCCCAAGACCTTGCGGCACAGGCTTTCGACCCGCCTCGTCCGATCGTTGCAAGCGAGAGCCCCTGTGACGGGACCCGGGATCTCGATGATGCTCCTGTACCTCGCGTTCCTCCCCGAGGTCGCCGAGGGAATCGACTGCGTCTACGAGTTCCAGCTAAGCGGACGCGGCGCGGGGATCTTCACGATCGTCGTTCGTGACCAGGACTGCCGTATATACGTGGGCCGCACCGGCGAGCCGACCGACGTCGTTTATGAGCTCGCCGCCGAGACCTGGCTGGATATGGCCGCGGGTCGCGTCACGGGAGACGAGGCCGTTCTTCTCGGCAAGCTTCGGATCCGCGGTGACGTGCGACTCGGCCGGATGTTCAACGACCTCTTCGACCCGCCAGGAGTCCCAGCCGTGAGCTCATCCAGCGGCCTGATAAACAGCGCCGCCTAACAGAGCCGGAATAAGGGAAAGATCCCAGACTCGGAATCGAACCTTCGGCTCATGCTGGGTAAGCGTGCCCGATCGTCTAGACGATCGGCAGAACAGATTGGACTCACGACCCGTAGAAGTATCGAACCTACAAGTAGTCAGATAGGAAGAAGCCCCCGGGCGGCGGGGGCTTCTTCGGTTTTGCGAAACGGCCCCCGGGCGGAGGGGGCCGTTTCGGCTTGAGCAACCTAGCCAGTCGCGGGTCCGGCCAGGTGTGGGGGATACCTTTAGATCATTTTGTAAATCATTTTGTAAATCATTTTGTGTGCTTTCAGACCGTTATGTGCTTCAGACCACTGTACCCCTTCGCCCTAGGGTCATCCGTCTGTAGAGCCATAGTAGTCCCATTGCCATCAATATGGAACCTATCCACTCTACTCCGTCGGAGTTACCGAAAGCAGCTCTCCACATGTAGCCACCGATGACTGCGCCGACGATGCCGACGATGATCGTTCCGATTATTCCGATCGGGTCGTTGCCGGGCATGAGAAGCCGGGCGAGGATGCCGACCACGAGGCCTACGACTATGTAAACGATGATCCCTTCCATGGTGCGTCCCCTCCTCGATTCGGTTGAGAACTAGGGTCTACCCCTCGTAGCCGGCTTGAAACGCAGGGTGAGGAGACGATAGGGAAATGATGGGAGAGCAAGAGCACAAGGTCTGCGTGGTCACCGGAGCCTCGTCGGGTATCGGACGGCGAACCTGTCTCGATCTGGCCCAGGACGGCGCAAAAGTCGTGGCCTTCGCTCGCCGGGAGGACCGACTGGCCTCCCTCATCGAGGAGATGGGAGGCGAGCCGCACTCCTTCGTGGTCGGCGATGTCTCGGTCCGCAAGGATGTGACTCGGCTGGCAGCCCATGTGGAAGAGGCCTATGGGCGCTGCGATGCCCTTGTGAACAACGCGGGTTTCTCGACCGGAGGGGGCTACGGCAATGGGGACGGACTGGCCGACCTGAAACGGGTCATGGCGACCAATTTCTTCGGCGCCGCCAACTGCCTTTCAGTCCTGTTGCCACTCCTTGAACGCTCCGCCCCGTCCTCGGTCGTCAACGTGGCTTCTATCGCCGGCCGCCTCGCCGTGGGCTCCTCCAGCTACACCGCCTCGAAGTTCGCGCTCGTCGGGTGGTCCGAGAGCCTCTCGTACGAGCTCGCTCCCCGGGGGATCTCGGTAAGTCTCGTCGAGCCGGGCCTCATCCCGACCGAGGGCTTCCCTCAGGAGATGTTCGTCAACTCCGGTGCGATGAGGATCTTCTTGGGCAGCGAGGCCGGAGTCTCCAAGACGATCCGCCGTGCGGTCGACAAGCCCAAGATCCAACGCATGACGCCCAAGTGGTACTACCTGCTCCAGCTCCCCCGTCTTCTAACCCCGCCCCTTTACCGCGCCTTCGCCGAACGCTACGCGGGAATTGGCCGGACGAAGCAACCTGGTCGAAAGTCTTCGACGAAGTGACTTTCATCCAGCGTCGTTCACTTGCGTGGATCCTGACCTTCGCACTTGGGGTTCTCGGGGCCGCGGCGCGGGGAGCCGAGGTGCAGGAGAGATCGAGGTTCGGGCGATCCGTCGAGGATCGGGACCTTCGGGCCGTGAACATAGGGGCACCCTCACACAAGACCCGGGTGCTCCTGGTCGGGTGCATCCACGGTAACGAGTGCGCCGGCAAAGCCATCCTGAAAGCTCTTCGTCGGATGCCGGGCCCGGAGGACTTTGAGCTCTGGCTCGTGTCGTCGACGAACCCCGATGGCGCCCAGGCAGGAACGCGGCAGAACGCGCGCGGGGTGGACCTCAACCGCAACTTCCCGGTGGGCTGGAGGGCGTACGGGGAACCATGGGACACCTATTACCCGGGACCCCGTCCGTCATCCGAACCCGAGACGCGCGCAGCGATGAGGCTGGTGAAGGAGCTCCGTCCCGACATCACCATCTGGTACCACCAACACATGGCGCTGGTGGTGAAGGTGCGCCGGCACATCCGTGTTCAGAGACGGTATGGCGAGCTGGTGGGGCTACCCCTGGAGAGACTCGACCCACTGCCCGGCACGGCCATCAAATGGCAGAACCGCCGGTTCCCCGGCCATCTCGGGATGGTGGTGGAGCTCCCGGCCGGGCAGATGAGCTCGTTGGATGCCAAGCGCCATGCTCGCGCGGTGGCGACCATCGCCCGCTCTTGGGATCGCCTCCGCTAACGCGACCAGGTGAAGGATGTGATGCCGTCGGGGCCGGCGCCGTAACGGCGCAGGATCGTTCCTGCAAGCTTGTAGGACTCCTCTAACAACTCATTGTCCGACAGCTGTTGCCAGTTGTAGGCATAGCCGTTATCGCCGACATCAACCGTCGCGAAGCCGAAGGGGTAGTCCCGCGCGATGCCCACCTCTTGCGCGGGGACGGTCCCGTAGGTGCGCGTGCGCGCGTTGCGGTGAGTGTGCCCGGCGAAGACCCCCCACACATTGCCCGAGTCGATCACCGCATGCAGGCGGCCGGCGTCGGCCTCGCGCAATCCGAACAGGACGGGCGGAAATCCCGTGAACGGTTGAGGCGGATGGTGGAGGAAAACGAAGGCCGGTGGTGAGCCGGGGGCCGCCACCTCAGCCAGGATCTCGTGTTGCGGTGGGGTGAGGCTGCCTCGCACGATCGCTCCGCCCGGACCCCCGACGAACGAGCCCGCAACGATGTCGAACGGTGAGAAGGGCGACGCCGAATACTCGGCCGAGTCGAGGATCGCGAAGCGGATGCCCTTGTGCTCGTGAAGGACGCCGTCGGGTGCCCGGCCGAAACTCGTGGGGTAGTAGTCGCGACCCGAGAGCCGTTCCTCCTCGATCGAGAGGACGTCGTGGTTGCCCATCATGGTGAAGAGCTCGGGCTCGAGGTCACCGAGGATCTGCGCGGCGAGCTCGAACTCGGAGCGGTGACCGTGGTCGGTGATGTCGCCGAGCTGGATCACGAGATCGACGTCAGCCTTGTTGAGGTCGGCGATCGCGGCCCTCGCCATCTTCTCGCCGCGTGGATGCCCGATATGGAGGTCCCCCAGGATCCCGAACCGGAAGATCTTCCCGTCGGGGGTCTCCAGGCGAGGGAGGTCGAGCGGCTCGAACGGGGGAGCCGCCGGGAGCTCGCCCGGCCACTCCAGGCCCTCCTTCTCCGACATGCCGAGGAAGGCCATCTCCTCGGCGACGGAGGGGGCCAGGAAACCGCCGGCATGGCCGTCAACCCAATCGGCCAAGCGGGACAGGAACCAGTCGGCCAGCGGGGTCTTGGCCGGGTCGTTCCCGACGAGCGATCTCATCCAGGCGACATGGGGATCGAGGAGGCCCTCGTCCTTGCCCTTGGGTTGGCCGGCCAGGGCTTCAGCCACAAGGGCGGCCCGGCGCTCGGCTCCGGAGGCCGCATCGGCCTTTCCCCAGTCCCCGAAAATCCGGGCTCGGGCGGCCTCCACGAGCCATGATGCGCGCAGGAGATCGTTGACGAGATCCGATGCCAAGTCGGGGGTAGCCATGGGGGCCGAGGATAAGGGACAATCACACCACTTCCCCCGAAGTTCTTCAGTCTGTCGCGCTTCTTTCTAAGGGGGGAATTACTTGAGTCTGGGCATCGCGGAGATCGGGCGGACCACCGACTGGGATACCTACTTCTTGAACATCGCGGCCGAGACCGCGAAGCGTTCCAACTGCACCCGGCGCCAACACGGGGCCGTCATCGTGCGTAAGCGCCGGATCTGCTCGACCGGCTACAACGGGGCGCCCTCGGGACATGCCCACTGCAACGAGGGGGCGTGCCCCCGGGCCAGCTCCGAGGCGCCGAGCGGATGGGCTTACGACCACTGCATCGCGATCCACGCGGAGGCCAACGCGATCCTCTTCTCGACGCCGGACGAGCGCGAGGGTGCATCGATCTACATCACCGGGGTGCCCTGCTTCGGGTGCGCCAAGCTGATCGCGAACTCGGGGATCACCGAGGTCGTAGCGACCGGCGAGCCCTACGAGGATTGGGCCCGGGTGCGGGATTTCCTCATGGACTGCAACGTCCGCGTGAGGCTCTTAACGTGAGTCAGAGGGCGCCCAAGCTCGTATCGAGGAGGCGACGCGTGGTCGAGTTCGCGTTCGCCCTTATCGCAGCGATCGCGGCACTCGCCTATCTCGGGGGGACGGCAGAGGCCGCGGCTCCACCTGCTCCGCGAGCTTCGATCACGTATCCCATGCGGTGAAGGTTCGCGAAGGTTCCGTAGATCCCGGCTCGGCTTAGCGCGCGGGTCGTATCGCGATGCGAGCGCAGCGCGTTCGGCAAGCGCTTGGCGATCGGTTCCGGCATGACCGACGAGAGTGCAAGAGAAAGCGCGGCGATGTAGAGCCTGCCTCCCGGAGCGAGAACCCTCACCAGCTCGGCCATCGTCGCGTCGAGATCGGGGATCACCTGCAAACCGTTGAAGCACATCACTACCGGGAAGCTCCCATCCGGGAAGGGCAGCCGGTGTGCGTCGGCTCGGACGGCCATCAGGTTAGCGAGCCCGTTGTCGCGGGCTACCTCCGTCGCTTTCAGCGTCATGCCCTCTGCGATATCGCAGCCGACGACTATCCCCTCCGAGACTTCGGCTGCCGAGACCGTGAAGACAGCGGTGCCGACCGGCATGTCGAGGATCGGCCCGCCGGCCGCCTCCTGGCCGGCCCGGCGCGCCACCGCGGATAACGCCTCGTTGAAGTTGCCGCCGAGCATCCGGAAGGCACCTCCCACCACGACCTTGTCGTAGACGGTGTCGGCGGCCCAGGAGTAGATAGCTCCGACTCTTCGTTTGACGCGTCGCCGCTCGGTCAAGGGCGCGGCAGCTCCTCGACCCGGCACTCATTGGGGTCCATGTCCAGACGCAGACCCTTGAAGGACGGAGCACGCAACCTCGTTGATGCGGTCAGCTCTCGGTACTCGACGCGGGCGACGAGCTCCGGTCGCACCCAGCGCGGGTCCCGAAGGATCTTGCCGAAGCGACTCGATGACCCGGTCGGATCCGCGACGAAGGGGCACTCGTCGGCGACGAGCTCTTCGAGCTGAGGCATCAGCTTGTCGAGGAACGCGTCGGTGAACCCGGTCCCGACCGAGCCAAGGTAGTGGAGGCCGTCATCTGCATAGGCCCCGACGAGGAGCGCCCCGAACGTCTTCGATCGCGACCCCTCGCCCTTCGACCAGCCCCCGATAACGAGATCGCCTTCATAGACCGTCTTGACCTTGATCCAGTCGTGGGATCGTTTGCCGGGTCGGTAGGGTGAGCCGAGCTTCTTGGCGACGATCCCTTCGAGACCCTGGCCGGACGCGATCTCGAAAAGCGACGTGCCATCGGAAGGTGTCACGGGAGAGGTCAAGACGTTGTCGGTCGGCACAACGATCTGTTCCAGCAGCTCCTTGCGCTTCTCGACCGGCTCCTTGATCAGGGATCGGCCGTCCAGATAGATGAGATCGAACGCGATGTAGCAGACCGGGATGGTCTTCATGGCCCGCTCGATGTCCTTGACGTTCTGAAGGTTGATGCGGCTCTGCAAACGCTCGAACGACGGTCGTCCGTTCTCCATCGCGACGATCTCTCCGTCGACGATCGCATCTAGGGCGACGAGGCGGTCGTGCAGCTTGGCGAGCTCCGGATATTGCGCGGTGATCTCGTTGCCGTTACGCGATATGAGCATCGTCTCGTCCGAACAGATGGCCATCGCCCGCACGCCGTCCCACTTGACCTCGAAGATCCACCGATCGTCGTCGAACGCCTCGCGTTCGAGCGTCGCCATCATCGGGGTGAGTGGGGGAGCGGTCTCGGGTTCCGGGCCATGGTTCTCACGGAGGAAGGCCAGCCAGTCCTTGGAGTCTGGCTCTTTCCCGGTCCGGATCAGGTGGTACGTGCCTTGTAGGCGCTTGCCGTGGAGGCGGAAGGTGAGTTTGGCATCGGCTTGCTCGAGGAGCTCGTAGGTCCCGGAGTCGAAGATGCGGACCTCACCCGCTCCGTAGTTGCCGGCGGGGATCGTGCCCGAGAATGTCCCGTACTCGAACGGATGATCCTCGACATGCACGGCTAGGTGACGCTGACCCTTGCGTCGAGGAAGACCCTTCGGGACCGCCCACGAGACGAGCACCGGGGTCTTGCCGTTCAGGAACTCCATCCGCAGATCGTGGTGGAGTCGCCGCGCGTAGTGCTGATGGATCATGAACGTCTTGCCGGGCTTGGCGGCGGCGAGATCGACGTTGCCTTCGACCTCGGGAGGCGGCTCCGGGGTCTGGTCGAAGGAACGCTTGTCGTCGTAGGTCTTGCCGGCAGTTTGTTGGCGTCCGGCCGAGCCCACCCGCTTCATGCGTCGGCTCCTGCGCGGGCTAATCGCAGGGCGAAGCCGATGCCGGCGCGTTCGTCCTCGGGTGGGACACCTTCGTGTTTGGCGAATACGAATACCTCTCGTTCATCCGATGTGAGAAGACGGGCCCATCCGGCGCGTTGCTCCCGTGTGTAGGAGTCGCCTCGCAGCCGGATGTACGCGAATGAACCGGGGGGCAGAGTCTCGGGGGGGTCGCCTCCCGAGCTCGCGACACAAACCGTTGCGCCGGCCGCCGCGATCATCTCCTCGATGCCCCCCCACGAATCGTGCCGGAACTCGAACGCGCAACGAAGTCCGTTGGGGACCGCACCCATGAGCGCCTCGATGCCGGCGTCGTCTCGCTCCCGGTGAGGCGGGAACTGGAAGAGCAGGGGACCGCGCTTGCCTCCGAGGTGCTCGGTCGCGGCCAAGAACTCGCGCAGGTAGCGCGTCCTCATCTCGTTCGGTGCGACCTCCTTGCCGTTAGTGATCATCCGATGAGCCTTCATGGAAAACAGGAACCGGTCGGGCACAAGGCTCACCCACTTCCGGATCGTCTCTTCCGTGGGGACACCGTAGAAGCTGGTGTTGACCTCGACCGTTTCGAAGACGGTCCCGTAGTGCTCGAGGAAACGGGTCTGGGGAAGCTTCGGCGGATAGAACGACGGTTTCCACTCGGGATAAGCCCAGCCGCTGGTACCGACGTGCAGTGTCATGTCCGGATGTCCCTGGCTTTGCGGGGTTGCGCGCCTAACTCCTCGATCGCCGCGGCGATCGACTGGCCCGGCCCCCGGGCGACCGGCAGGAACGGGTCTCCGACCTCGGCTATGCGATCGAAGACCGAAGCCATGTCGAAGTCGGATGGGTGCACGTCGGCGATCTCCTCCCACCGGAGCGGCGTCGACACCGTGGCTCCCGGTTCGGGCCGGACCGAGTAGGCCCCGGCGATGTTGGCTCCCTCACGGTTCATGTTCACGTCAAGGAAGACCTTGCCCGTCCTCTTCGACACCTCCCACTCGAGGGTCGTGTTGTCCGGGTCGGCCGCATGCACGAGATCGGAGATCTCCCCCACGAAGCCTCGCACCAGGTCATAGCCCACGGTCTTGTCGAGCGGAACCATGATCTGCATACCGGTGGCCCCGGATGTCTTCGGATACGCATCGAGTCCGAGCTTGTCGAGGACCACCCTGATCAACGAAGCGACGTGTGCGACCTCCGCCCACCCTGCCGGCTCGAAAGGGTCTAGGTCGAAGAAGGCGTAGTCCGGTCTCGCCTGTTCCGTACCTCGCGCGTGAAGTGGATGGAACTCGATGTTGCCGAGGTTCGCCATCCACAGCACCTCGGCCACGTCCGTGACGGTCAAGAAGTTGATGACCTTCGTGCCGCCTTCGGCCGAGACTGGGATCGTCGGCATCCACTTGGGCCGGTGCGCCGGCGCGTTCTTCTCGTAGAAGAAGTCCCCCTTGATGCCGTTCGGCATCCGCTTCATCGTCAGGGGGCGGTTCTCGATGTGCGGGAGCATCGTCGGTGACGCGTTGAAGTAGTAGGTGAGCAGGTCGCCCTTGGTGTAGCCCTCGTCGGGCCAATAGACCTTGTCCAGGTTACTGAGCCTGAGCTCCTTGTCCCCGGCCCTCGCTATCCACCTGTCGCCCTTGCGCTCGACCGGAAGTTCGATAGGGAAGGGCAAAGTCGTGAACACCTGGGTAGATAAACAGCCGACTTGATCAGAAGGCGCCATATTGGCGCGTTCTGATC